>DATEDY010000079.1:0-3273 GCA_035281405.1 Flavobacterium sp. | reverse complement strand
GAAACGGTATTTTTGTTAACCGCAGCCGATACTTCCTACATCAGCTCAAGTATCGTTCGTGATGTTATCCGTAACGGAGGAAACTACAAAGTATTGGTTCCACCGGCAGTGGAGGTAAAGTAAAAACTATGATTCGTCTGAACAGTTGCTTTTAAAACCAACTGTTCAGATCGGATTTTTATTCTTCTACTTCTTTCTTAATGACTTTTCTGGCCACTTCAATTTTGAATTTCTTGCCTTTCATCTTTTCATTTTTGATGTTATGAAGTAAGTCTTTCACTTTCTTCGATTTCACGGCAGCAAATGAAACAAAATCTTTGACTTCAATTAAGCCCAAATCCACTTTTTCCAATTTTCCTTTCTGTGAAAAGAATCCAACAATGTCAATTTTATTCAATTTGTTTTTCTTTCCACCGCTAATGTAAACGGTTTGGAATTCAGGAGCTTTGGGTAAAGTTTTAGAGTTTTCTGTTTCCAGGACATTCATTCCGTAATCAATGTAGTCTAGTTTTTTTTCACTCTCATGAATAATAATATACGCAGTTCCCGAAGCCAGCATTCTAGCAGTACGGCCATTTCGATGCGTAAACTCGTCTTCTTTGTGAGGTAAGTGGTAATGAATAACATGGTTCATCTCAGGAATATCTAATCCACGAGCAGCTAAGTCAGTAGTCACTAAGTAACGCACACTGCCATTTCTAAACTGAATCAAAGCTCTTTCGCGTTCGTCCTGATCCATTCCGCCGTGATAGTAGGTAGTATAAATACCCTTCTCATTCAATATATCGCTGATTCTTTCCGCAGCATCGCGATGGTTACAGAAAATAATGGCTGATTCCGATTGTAACGAACACAACAACTGAAATAAACTCTGTACTTTGTCTTTTTCCTTCGAAATCACCATTCTCATCGAAAGGTTGGTGTTTTCTTCTTCAGTAGGAATAAAATCCAAGACTGTAGGATGAACGACTTTGGTGTATTTTGGTATCTCAATAGCTGATGTTGCAGAAACTAAAATACGTTTATTCAATTTAGGTAACCTGCCAATGATGTAAGACATTTGTTCATGAAACCCTAATTGTAAAGATTTGTCAAATTCGTCAAGGACTAACGTAAGAATATGATCTGTTTTGAAGGTTTCTCGGTCTATATGATCAGCAATTCTGCCTGGGGTACCAATTAAGACAGCGGGAGGATTGCTTAGATTCTTGATTTCGGTTTCAATGGAATGACCACCATAGCAAACATTTGCTTTATAAGGAGTTCCCATTTTTTTCCAAACTTGTTCAATCTGTAATCCTAATTCTCTGGAAGGAACTAAAATCAAACACTGTACAGCATTGATTTCTTCTTGTAGCATTTCGAAAATAGGCAGAAGGAAAGCTAGTGTTTTTCCCGAGCCTGTTGGCGAAAGTAATAAAATATTAGTGTCGTTTAAGATGCTGTTTTGAGCAACTTCCTGCATTTCATTTAAGCTTTCAATACCTAAATTAAGCAGGATATTATTGGAATGGTGATTCTGATTCATTCGACAAAGATAGTCTTAGATTTCCGAATTACGATTTTGAACGGGAAATTGTATATTTGGATTGCAAAAATAAACCCATGCGATTTATCAAACTTAGCATTCTATTCTTTTCTGTTGCATTATTCGCTCAGAAAAACAAAACCTACGATACAGCCTTCGAAAAAGGAAACGGCAACCAATCGGCAACCTATAAAGAAGTAATGGATTGCTACCAATTACTGGATAAGGATTTCACTACAATCAAAATGCAAGCAATGGCTATTGAAGATAGTGGAAACCCATTGCATATAGTTACTTTCAGTGCCGATGGGAAATGGGATTACAGCAATCCGGCAAAAAGCGTGGTGCTGATCTTGAATTCCATTCATGCCGGCGAACCTGACGGTGTCGATGCTTCAATGCTATTATTCAGAGATTTGGCAACGGCTAAAATCAAAGTACCAAAGAATACCATTGTGGTGGCAATTCCGGTCTATAATATTGGTGGCTATCTGAACAGAAATTCAACTTGGCGTACCAATCAAAACGGCCCGGAAGAATATGGTTTTAGAGGAAATGCCCGAAACTATGACTTAAATAGGGATATGATTAAGTCGGATACAAAGAATACAAAAGGCTTAGTGGAAATAGTTCACAAAGTGAATCCGGATATTTTTATTGATAACCATGTGAGCAACGGTGCTGATTACCAATATACTTTAACGTATATTCAAACGGAACCATCTAAAATAGGTAAGGAGTTAGATCATTTTATGACTCATGAAATTACTCCGGCATTGGAAGCTGATTTAAAAGCTAAAACCATTGAAAGCACACCGTATGTAAATGTGTGGAGCGGAACACCGGACAAAGGTTTTACGCAGTTTAACGATTCACCAAGATATACCACCGGATACACTTCTTTGTTTAATATCATTGGATATGTGGTGGAAACGCATATGTGGAAGGACTACGATAAAAGGGTGAGAGCGACTTATGAATTTATGTTGAGTACCATTAATTATGCTGATGACAATGTGAATAAGATTAAAGCAGTCAGAAAAGCTAATGCGGAATTGTTTCAACCTAAAAGGGTGTATCCTTTTTCGTGGATAATTGATTCTTCTAAAATAGTGAAAAGACGCTTTCTGGGTTATGAAGGGATTATTAAAAAGAGTGATGTGACTACCGGGAACAGATTGTATTACGACAGAAGCAAACCTTTTGATAAGGAAATTGATTTTTATTCGCATTACAAACCAACAAAAAGTATTGTCATCCCAAATGCATACATTATCCCTAAATCCTGGTGGAATGTAATAGACATTTTAAAAACAAACAACTGTAAATACAATGTATTGAAAAAGGATACGGTTATCGAAGTGGAAAGTTACCGTATAGCTGATTATAAGACGGCGACTCAAGCCTATGAAGGACATTATCCGCACCGCAATACTTCAGTGGTGAAATCATTGGAAAAAATACCATTTTCAAAAGGTGATTTTATAGTGTCTACTAATCAGAAGGCAATTAAATATCTTGTAGAAGTTCTCGAACCCGAAATGGCTGATTCGTTCTTTAACTGGAATTTCTTTGATACGATTCTTCAGCAAAAAGAAGGCTATTCCGATTATTTGTTTGAAGATTTAGCGGTAAAAATACTTCAGGATAACCCGGATCTGAAAAAACAGTTCGATGAAAAACTAAAAAGTGATACATCCTTCGCTAAAAGCCCGGAAGCACAATTGGACTGGGTACACAAACAT
>DATEDY010000078.1:0-2099 GCA_035281405.1 Flavobacterium sp. | reverse complement strand
GCTTTCGAAATCGTTTAAAGCTGTGATAAATTCTTCCATATCGAGTTTCCAAGCCTTTGAGTTGATTTTAGAAAAATACAATTCAATATGGGTATAACTACCATTATGCCAAACATTACAACTCGAGATATCATTTATATTGCGGTTATAAAGACCTAACCAATTGGCTATCGAAAAATACAAATCTATTTTTTGGGTTACGTCCCTTTTATATATTTGCCAATGAATACCTTCGTCAGTATGATTTAGTTCATTGCTAGGAAACTCCATAATTTCACCGGAATCAGGATCTAAAAATTGAAATCTGTTCCTGTTTCTTTTTAAATTATCGCATAATTGGTTTAATCTTTCTAAAGACATTTTTACTTATCGTTTTATCATTTATCCTCTATATCATCAAAATAACTGAGCCAAAGGCCGGAAGGCAATTCATTCCTTAATCGATAGAATTCCATTCTTTCATTGTAGTTAAAAATATCGTGAAAAATCAATGCTATCATCAACACTTTTTTCGACTTCTCATCCTCTTTGAAGTAATTAAAAATGGACGGGATTGCTTCGTGATTTAGAAAACAAAAACGAATTATAAATTGCGTTATGATAAAACTACTCTCATAAATTTTTTCTACATCAAAATTGTCTTTTTGGGACTGGGGTAAATCAGCGCTATATTTATCCAGATCAATGACGTTTTTTGTAGGCGTAATAGTTAACTTATCGGGCTTATTCATCTCATTAAGGCTACTGTCCCAATAGTCGGCCAACAGATAAAATTCCAGTGCTTCTTTTACTTCCTTTATATCCTTATCCGTTATTCCTTTTTCCTCCCTTTCCACAGCAGCCATTGTCAAAGCTTCCAATAAAAAATCAAAAGCCATCCGTACCTCAGTTTCATTGAATTCAGAAGAGAACAAACCCATCAATTCTTTATCAGAAAAAACAACTGTCAGCCATTCGGACAAATTAATTTCCTTATAAAATAAGCTGATATTGTTTCCGTCTCTTTTAAATAAAAGATCTGATTTTTCTTCCCAGGAATTCAATACCGCCAATTCTTGAATGATACGGTTGTTGACCACTACCCGTCTGTCCTTTGAGATGTTGCAAAACATCATACACTTAAACAACTCGATTGAAATCCTCTGAATCAAAGGATTTTTAACCGCATTGCCATCAAGAAAGATCAGGAACGTATAGCTTATTTCGTAAAAAATTGCCTCAATATCCTCTTTTCCAATCTTAGTCTTCCGATGCAAAAAAGCTACTATTTTTTCATTTTGCAGCCATTCGAAAATGTCGAAGAAAACAGTTTCGGTTGGAAATACAGCCTCTTTATTATGGAGTATATACTTTTCATTTCTGATGAATCTCTCCTCTGCGTTTTTCAAATAAAATTCTACTGCTTTATTATTAATCATGTTCCTCTTCTTCAATTAGCCTAGTGCTTAATCTTAAACACAACGCCCTCTGTTGTTTGCAAATATAGTGCTTTAGCAAGCAATCCTTAAACTATGGTCATTGCTTTTCGTTTTACATTTTTTACTCTTTACTCTTCATTTTTATCCATTAGTATTTGGGAACAGAGATTACCGTTAGTCATTTTGAATGAGCATAGCCACAATAAATAACAACACCCCCTTTAATGACTATCGACTAAATTCCGGCAAGGTATTTGTTTGCGAATTTACCTACAAATGCATTAGTAATTAAAACAGTATACTTATGGCCAATCAAAAAGGGATAATCGCATTAGACGGGACATTGGAAGGCATTAATTTTTACATTCGCAAGGGAAAACCGGTGGCGCGGAAAGCAGGAGGAGGTTTTACATCCAAGGCAATAAAAACCAATCCATCTATGGTGCGTGTAAGGGAAAGCGGGAGTGAATTTGGGCATTGTTCCAGGGTAAAAAAGCAACTCCGCTTGGCCTTACTACCTTTTTTAGGATTGCATCACGACACCGGTTTGCACGGCAGGATGATGCGCATGCTACAGGAGGTGAAGAATTGCGATCCCGTTTCGGAACGAGGACAGCGTACTGTATTTAAGGGATTGCAAACCGCTATGGGTTCTAAACTATTTGCCGATTTTGCCTTTAC
>DATEDY010000077.1:0-4070 GCA_035281405.1 Flavobacterium sp. | reverse complement strand
GTGATTTCTCATTTCCGTCATTTAAAAGAATTAGGACAAAAACCACAATTTGCATAATCAATAACACAACAAGATAACAACTAACAACATCATGAACTTTCTTTCAGACAGAATTAACAATCTATCTACCTCTCAAACTTTGGCAATGGCCGCTAAAGCAAGAGAATTAAAAGCCCAAGGAATCGACATTATCAGCTTAAGTTTAGGAGAACCGGATTTCAACACTCCTGATTTCATTAAAGAAGCTGCTAAAAAAGCAATCGACGAAAACTACAGCACATATACGCCAGTTGACGGTTATTTGGAATTGAAAGAAGCGATTTGTAAAAAATTCAAACGCGATAATAATTTAACTTATGCTCCGGCAAACATTGTTGTTTCTACCGGTGCAAAACAATCGTTATATAACATTGCTCAAGTAATGCTGAACGACGGTGACGAAGTAATCCTTCCTGCACCTTACTGGGTAAGTTATTTCGAAATCATCAAATTATCAGGAGGAGTTCCTGTTGAAGTACCGACTTCTGTTGAAAGCGACTTCAAAATCACTCCGGAACAACTGGAAGCTGCCATCACACCAAAAACTAAAATGATGTGGTTCAGTTCACCTTGTAATCCTTCAGGTTCTGTATACAACAAAGAAGAATTAACGGCATTAGCCAAGGTATTGGAAAAATACCCAAACATATTCATCGTTTCTGATGAAATCTACGAACACATCAATTTCTCAGGAACTTTCTGCAGTATCGGATCCATTCCGGGAATGTTCGACAGAACTATCACAGTAAACGGAGTAGCCAAAGCATTTGCTATGACTGGTTGGAGAATCGGTTATATCGGAGCGCCGGAAGCCATCGCAAAAGCATGTACTAAAATTCAAGGACAAGTAACCAGCGGTGCTAACTCCATTGCACAACGCGCAACCATTGCTGCTGTTGAAGCTGACCCGAGCGTACTGAATACTATGGTTTTTGCATTCAAAAACAGAAGAGACTTAGTGGTTGGCTTGATGAAAGAAATTCCAGGCATCAAATTGAACGTTCCTGAAGGTGCTTTTTACGTATTCCCAGACGTTTCTTCGTTCTTCGGAAAAACGTTAAGAGGCACAACCATCAATAACGCAGAAGATTTCTCTATGTATCTTTTAGCAGAAGCAAACGTGGCCACAGTAACCGGAGACGCATTCGGAAACCCTAGCTGCCTTCGTTTGTCTTACGCTGCCAGCGAAGCGCAACTTACCGAAGCCATCAGAAGAATCAAAGAAGCTTTAGCTTAAAATTAGATACGCCCCAAGGAAACTTGGGGCTTTTTTTGTTCTTATTTTTAGGGCGTGACCACAAGGGTCAGGCTGTCCGCAGTACGCGGTACTTTGCTCCCATCCTTCACGCAAATCCCAACAACAAACCATTAACTTTAAACAAGAAACAACACAACAAACAATGCAAAAGAAAATACTACTATTAGGATCAGGAGAATTAGGAAAAGAATTCGTTATAGCGGCACAACGCATCGGACAAAAAGTAATTGCGGTAGACAGTTATGAAAACGCACCAGCCATGCAGGTAGCCCACGGATTTGAAGTCATCAACATGCTTGACGGCACCGAACTCGACCGTATCGTAGCCAAACACCAACCTGATTTTATCGTTCCTGAAATCGAAGCCATCCGTACCGAGCGTTTTTACGATTACGAAAAACAAGGAATCACAGTAGTGCCTTCGGCAAAAGCAGCCAACTTCACCATGAACCGCAAAGCTATACGTGACTTGGCAGCCAAAGAGTTGGGATTGCGCACGGCCAATTACCGTTATGCTACCTCAGCAGAAGAACTTCAGAAAGCCGTTGCTGAAGTAGGAATTCCTTGTGTGGTAAAGCCGTTGATGTCATCTTCGGGAAAAGGCCAATCGACCATCAAATCGGAAGCCGATATTGAGAAAGCATGGAAATATGCGGTAGAAGGTTCGCGTGGTGACGTAGTGGAAGTCATCGTGGAGGCTTTTGTAAATTTCCATTCGGAGATTACCTTATTAACCGTTACGCAAAACAATCACCCAACATTATTCTGCGCACCTATTGGCCACCGTCAGGAACGCGGCGATTACCAAGAGAGCTGGCAACCGGCACAAGTTTCGCAAAAAGACATCCTGGAAGCACAGGATATGGCTAAAAAAGTGACTGAAGCCTTAGGCGGAGCGGGATTATTCGGCGTGGAGTTTTTCTTGACCGATGAAGGTGTTTATTTTTCGGAACTATCGCCTCGCCCACACGACACCGGAATGGTGACTTTAGCTAAAACACAAAATTTCAACGAGTTTGAATTGCATTTACGTGCCATTTTAAGTATTCCGATTCCCGAAATCATTCAGGAGAAAATTGGTGCAAGTGCTGTAATCCTCGCAACGGAAAACTCAGATAACCCAACTTTCGACGGTATCGAAAAAGTGGCAAGCCTTTCAAAAACCGATTTTCGTATCTTTGGAAAACCCACTTCAAGACCGTACAGAAGAATGGGTGTGGTATTAGTCAACGACTCGCTGGAAACGCCTATGGAGGAAATTGTCGAGAAAGCAAAAAAGACGGCGACATTAATTACAGTAAATTCTTAATATGAATAAACTACTTTTCATCTTATTTATTACCTTTACCATAACTTCCTGTGGTCCACGCCGCTTACGTTGCGGTCCGAACAGGAGGTGCGAAATCCAATCCCCAAAAATTCGCATTTATGAAAAAATTAATCCTGACAGCGCTTCTGGCATTTGGAGTTAGTGCCGGCGCACAAGAAAAAACCGAATTAATAGATCGTGTTGTGGAAGCTTCATGTGGCGAATGCCTATTTGAAATGGACGGCAAAGGTTGCGATCTTGCCGTAAAAATTGATGGCCGTGCTTATTTTGTAGAAGGCATAAAAATTGATGCCTATGGCGATGCACACGCACACAATGGTCTTTGCAATGCTATCAGAAAAGCGAAAGTAAGTGGAGAAATCAAAAATGATAAATTTGTTGCCACCAGCTTCGTCTTGGTGGATGAAAAGAAAAAATAATTTTTGCATTTACTCCTTGAAAATATAGCCAAACACGTTGCACTCACACCTGATGAGCAGGAACGTGTTTTGTCTTTTACCGAACCGCGTCATTACAAAGCCAAAACGCTTCTTCTTAAAGCTGGTGAAGTGTGTACACATTCTTTTTTTGTAACCAAAGGCATACTGCGCAGTTACAACATGGACGAAAACGGCGTAGAACACGTAGTGAGTTTTGCCTGTCCAGGATGGTGGATTGCCGACATGTACAGTTTTCTTTCCCAACGACCGGGTCAATTGTATATTGAAGTGAATGAAGAAGCCGAAGTATTGGTCATTGCAAAAGAAGATCAAGATAAAATGTATCAGGAAATCCCCAAAATGGAACGTTTCTTCCGTATCCTGATTGAAAATTCGCTGGTAGCCAATCAGCAACGTCTTATCGATAACATGAGTTTCACCGCAGAAGCCCGTTACGATAAATTCTCCAAAAAATATTCGGAATTACTTCATTCCATCCCACAAAAACAAATCGCTTCTTATCTTGGCGTAACCCCGGAATTCTTCAGTAAGATGAAAGCAAGGCTTTTGAAAAAATAGTCACAGTATACTGTCGCAGCATACAGTGGTAACTCTTAGTATAACAAAAACTGAAAACTGAAACTGTTTTTCTTAATCTAGATTAAGTACTTCTCCTATACCCATGTCCTAACTTTGTCCTATCAAAATGAACAAGTTATGAACCGAAAAGATTTTATCCGAAAAATAGCCTTAGGCAGTGGAGCATTGCTTACAGGAGCGGCTTTAGCCAAAAAGGCTACAGAATCCGAAACAGCACCCATCGGATTCAATCACATTCAAAACACAAATTCAAAAATTATGGACAACATCGTAGTACACAAAGCCAATACAAGAGGCAATGCCAATCACGGTTGGTTACAAAGTTTTCACACCTTCAGTTTTGCTAATTATTTCAATCCGGAACGCATGAACTTCGGAGTACTTCGCGTACTAAATGACGATACCGTTTCAGGCGGCATGGGTT
>DATEDY010000076.1:0-5767 GCA_035281405.1 Flavobacterium sp. | reverse complement strand
AATTTCAGTCCGGTGAAAAACATCAACCTTGCTGTAATGTCAAAATTTGTAGGCAAACAATACCTGAACAACATCAATGATAAGAATTCTTACTTAAGCGATTACTTCATCAATGACTTCAGTTTCAGCTGGGACATTCCGGTAAAAAAAATATTCAAAGAAATTAGCATTAGTGCTTTATGCAATAACATCTTGAACAGAAAATATATTTCCAATGCCTTTGATTATGGCGGAGGCTATATCTATTACTACCCGCAGGCAGGTGCTAACTTTCTGACAGGAGTAACATTGAAATTCTAAAACCAAAAAGGAGCCTAGCGGCTCCTTTTTAATTATATACTCGAATAACGTCACCCATGACCTCGGTACGGTAAAATTTTAAAGGATACGGCGCACCGTTAACAGCACCACCCGAATACAAACTGTACTCGTAATCTTCACAAGAACATTTCACATTGATCCCGTTGATGTACATCTGGGAACAACTGCTGGGATCATGGCTCGGACAACTTGCTTCATAGGCATTGTAAGCACCTTCGCCTACCTTCATCACTACAATTCCCTTCACTCCTACACCTGCATCGGTAATCAATACCGGGTTACTCACAAACTTCAACGAATTGTACGCCGGTAGATTTGTGTTAATCTCTTTCGTAAAATTGACGTTAGGAAGGTACGGATTTCCATTATTTATCCCATCCGGACTACACGAAAAAAGGGCAATACTTATTATAGTTAAAATCTTCTTCATTTAATTGTATAAACTTGTTCAGAACAAATTTAATTTATTTACATTTGTATAACGCACAAACAAACAAATAAATTACAAACTGAAAAAAAATAGTATCTTTGTATAAAGAAATCCCGTCGCGATGGGATTTTTTCTATTTATATAATTAATGACGTTATGAGCACAGTATCTTATTACACAGCCGCAGGATTAAAAAAACTAAAAGACGAGTTAGATCAACTTAAAAATATTGAACGTCCAAAAGCTTCTCAGGCTATCGCAGAAGCAAGAGACAAAGGAGACTTATCGGAAAACGCAGAATACGACGCAGCAAAAGAAGCACAAGGCCTATTAGAGATGAAAATCTCTAAAATGGAAGAACTTTATGCTAATGCCCGTTTGATTGATGAATCCCAATTGGACACTTCAAAAGCATTAGTATTATCTCATGTAAAAATCAAGAACCAAACCAATGGTATAACCTTATCTTACCAATTGGTAGCTGAAAGCGAAGCAGATCTAAAAAAGAATAAAATTTCAGTAACTTCTCCTATCGGTAAAGGTTTATTAGGAAAATCCGTAGGTGAAATTGCAGAGATTCAAGTACCTAACGGCATCTTGAAATTTGAAGTATTGGAAATTACGAGAGACTAATCCAAAAACACTATGGCCTCTATATTCACTAAAATCGTAAATGGGGAAATCCCTTGTTACAAAATCACAGAAGACCAAAACTACTTGGCTTTCTTAGATGTGAACCCTAATGTTAAAGGACACGTATTATGCATTCCTAAACAGGAGATTGACAAGATTTTCGACATGGAAGACGATGCCTACCTAGGTTTGATGGCTTTTTCCAAAAAAGTAGCCATTGCTTTGGAAAAAACAGTACCATGCAAAAGAATAGGAATGACTGTTATAGGTTTGGAAGTACCTCATGCACACGTACACTTAATTCCATTAAACATGATGGATGATGCGCGATTCCACAACAAAGTAAAACTTACTCCTGAAGAATTTCAGGATTTGGCCAACGCCATTGCAAAACACTTATAAAAGAAAAAGTCCCAACAATGTTGGGACTTTTTTATGATCTATAATATTATATTGTATCTGCCTTACTGTTTTTACGTATGAAGTAAACCCCATACAACAATCCAGCCGCTAACAAAAACAGCACACCTTCATTAATAGGCAATCCTACTGGCGGTGGTGGTGTAGGTGGCGGCGGTCCACCTGCTGGTGGCGCTGCATAAGTAGAAAATGACACTAGTGTAGCAAGCATCATTAGGTTAGCGATTTTTGGAGCAATCTTCATGTTTGTAAAAATATAAAAAAATGTATCCTAAAGGCAATTCATCGGAACAAATTGCTTGCAAATAATTCTTCCGCAATATTAAACGAAAATTTTGACTATACAAATTAATTCGGGTAAAAATACGATTAATTTTTCTGATTTTCAGTAAAAAGTTACATTCCTAACAAATTGCCCTGACCATTTAAAGTTTTGGCAATGAAGTAACATCCTCGCAATTACTAAAATTCCTTAACTCCTTATTAATCAAAACAAAGAGCAAAACAAAACCTAATGCTGGGTGGTAATTACCAACATTAGGCCTTCCTGTTAATTACTAACTATTTACAGGAACATATGCTCCCAGTCCCAAAGTCATTTGTCTCCGGTCTTTGAGGCTTGACATTTCAGCATTGCTGAAATAACATTGAGAGCATTGTTTCGTTTATACAATCAGGATCAACAACAAAACAATAATAATAGCAGCTCCAAAAGAAAGATAAATCCCTCTGTGGTCTGTGGACAATTCTTTCCTGATAGCCCGTACTTCCTTACGAAGCGCTTTCCTTTCCTCACGTGACAGTTCTAATTTATCGACTGCGCGGATTTCTTTCAAACGTTCCAACAAAAACTGTCCTCTTGCCTCTTTCTCGATCGTTGTTGTAAGAACAGGATCGCTATGAGTTGCAAAAGAATGCTCCGAAACGCAACTATTGATCAGAATGAAAAGCAATACTGTTTTAAAAATTTGCGTTTTCATATCACTACCATATTAATTACTTATTTCTCAACATATCTATTCTATTACAAACAATAGTTACATTCATTAACCATTTGGAATACTGCGGACTGGTTTTTGTCTGTTCAAACGTTGTCCTGCATCATTTCCACGTTGCTGCAATACCTCCCGGTGACGCATTTGAGGAGTGGGATGTTCCAGTATCGGCTCATTGGTTCGGACTCTCCAATCTAAATTTGGCTTTACCGGCTCCTTCATACGACGTTCCATTTCTTGTTCTCTGGCACGTTGCTCTCCACCCTGCATTTGCACTTCCTGTCTTCTTTGCTGTTGTGTTTCACGTTGACGCTGTGTTTCACGACTTCTGTTTACGGGTTGATTCACCTGAGGTATTCTTTCCTTATTCACTTCCCTTCTTGACATACTAGATGTGTTATCTCTTCTCTCATTGACAGATTTCACTTCGTTTTTTTGTGTTACAATTGCTGGCGTCGGTTTGTTACCTCTACCACCACTTCTTTCCACACGTGGTTTGTACAACTGCATTTCGTTACCACTTACACTTTGTCCAGGTCTGTTTCTTTCCTTCAGATTGACCTTTGCGAAATCAGCTTTACTTCTCTTTTGCACATCAGCTTTACTAGGTCCTGCATGGTATTTTACTTTAGTCGACTTATCAGTATGAATGTTATTAATCACTTTAGCCTTATTAACATAAGTCCTATTGTTGGCGGTACTCACATAATAGCTACTAATATTTCTTCGTCCGAAATCGCCTTCCCTTACGAACACCCAATGACTATTCGGCACATGGTAACTGTTGCTGTAGGCCAAACTAACACTAATACCGGGACCAATAGCTGCCCAGCCATAGTATCCGTCACAATAACGCCAGGTTACCCATGCCGGACCCCAATAGGTATCAGGCACCCATACCCATCCGTAATAGGAATCATAATACCATCGTCCATAATGGAACGGCGCCCATCCCCAAGAATAATTGGATGCCCAGGTCCATCCCGCTTCTGTATAAACCCAGTACCCGTTTGTACGGTATGGCACAAACCCTCGGGATACATTAGGCACCCAAACATAACCATATCTCGGGTTATCAATCCAATACCCGTGCGGACTTAAATTATCATAAAACAGCTGGAAACTTACCGAAACCTGCGCTGTTGTTTCTTGCGGTGCTACTCCTATCATCCCGATTAGCAGAATCCATAGGATTGCAGCTTTTCTTATTGTTTTCATAATTACACCATTTAATATCATTTGTTCCTTATATCGTAAAAGAAAACAAAGATTGTAAAGTATAAAATTAGTCAACGATAGCCTGCTGGCGTTATGAAATAGAACAGATGTGTTATATAATTTCCATGTCATTTTCGACATCTTTAAAAACAGTAAACATTTGCATTTTCAATTCAGTATAGCCGCGACCAAACAAAAAAGCTGCAACAAATGTTGCAGCTCTTGTTCCACTATAGCTCAAAGTGAGGAAATCAAAGATTCAAATTGCTCATGATGATTTATTGGGCATAGGGCATATCAGGCATTTACGTTGCCAAAATAAAAAGCTTCTCCTGTTGCTGTGGCTTTGCATTTGTTGACATGGCGGTTATTTACTTCAATTTACACAACAAGAAGAAGCTTTATAACTTTACATCCAATGAGTTTTTTCGTGTTTCTCTATCTTCATTTTCTTCTTTCTTTTCACTTGCCTGCTTATAACTGCCGAAACTATAAGTAACCGAGAATTTTACTCTTTGGCTGTCATTCCGAAGCACAACATTGGCATTCAGATTGTCATTGGCAAACAAAGCATATCGCTTGTTTCCAGTACCAAGAATATCATTATACGAAAATTGGACTTTAGTGCTATTCTTAAAAAAAGAACGGGTAAGTGTTAGGTCTAATTTATGGTATGATTTTTCAATATTGTAAATAGTAAAATTACCTGGTGATGAATACGAATGCTGCAGATTCATTTTCACTTCATACGGCATCAGCAACTGTGTATAAACACCCAAATATTTAATACTTTTATAATTGTTATTGAAGCCTGTCTTATCATAGGTAACCGAATTCATACCTCCAAAGAGATATAAGTAGTTAATCTCGTTGATACTTTTAATTTCACTCAGATATTTAATCCCTTTCGTAAACACACCCAATGGAACAGGAATACCCATACTGGCATTAAATGTTCTTACATTATTAAATTGTTCCGTGGTTTGCTGGTAAGTTCCGTCGGTTTTAATAAATACCAAGAAATTATCCGTTTTGGCTTTGGAATACGAAAAACTAAAATCCATGTATTTAAAGAAGTTGAATTTCAATTCTGCATTGTCATAAAAACTCGGTTGCAGTAATGGGTTTCCGGAATCTCCTGCCAGACTGTTCATAATACCTCCTGAATTAGGATCCAATTCCTGATAGCTTGGTAGTCGTACTTTTTTAGAGTAGGAAAAATTGACATCTGTAAACGAATTCAAATGATAACCCAAATTAAAACTGGGAAAGAAATTACTGTAACTCTTTTCCAAATCCAGCGTAGGATCCAACTGGCTATTCATCTTAATATACTCGTAGCGCATGCCAATGGTAATATCCCATTTATTAATTTTCTTAAAGAATTCAGTATATCCTGCCAAAGAATAATCTTTGTAATTAAAGAGGATGTTGTTGGTGGTATTATTCAAACTATTATCATAAGTTCCCAATGAAACTACATCTGAATTAGCATATTTTAATCCGGAACTGAATTTTATATTTTTAAAAGGAAGCACCAAATCCAATTTCAGTCTGTTTACCCTTGAGTCGAAAGCATTGGAATTATCGTTATAATAGTCGGTATTATTTAGAACCGACTCATTTAACGACTCGCTATTTCTGTCAAAATCGAAATACTGATAATTTATTTTAATTGTTTTATCCGAATTCTTAATCTTATAAACCAATGTAGTTGTCAACTCATTTCGTCTGCTATCTAAATCCTGAA
>DATEDY010000075.1:0-3049 GCA_035281405.1 Flavobacterium sp. | reverse complement strand
GAGTAATTGATTTGCAATTCCAAATGTATAATATATTTTTATTTGGTTTTTGGAATTTTGAGGTTGGAATTTTAGGAGTATCTTTGCGCAAATTTCACAATCAATGATTTCGGAAAACGATTTTATAGCTTCAGATTATACAGTATCAATTGAAAAAGGAAACTTCCAATGGAGTGCGCCAAGTAATATTGCTTTGGTTAAGTATTGGGGTAAAAAAGACAAACAGATTCCTGCTAATCCATCTATCAGTTTTACATTGCATAACTGTAAGACAATAACCAAAATGGCTTTTGCTAAAAAAGTAAATGATGGTAGCTTTTCATTTGATTTGTTGTTTGAAGGAAAACCGAAAGAAGATTTTAAACCGAAAATCCAGAAGTTTTTCGAACGTATTTTTGAATATTGCCCGTATTTGAAAGATTTTCATTTTACGATTGATACCGAAAATACCTTTCCGCACAGTTCGGGCATAGCATCTTCCGCTTCAGGAATGGCTGCTCTGGCAATGAATGTAATGAGTTTGGAGAAAGCCTTGAATCCTGATATTTCAGAAGAATATTTCTATCAAAAAGCCTCTTTGTTGGCGCGTTTGGGTTCAGGAAGTGCCTGCCGAAGCGTGAAAGGTGAAGTGGTGGTTTGGGGAAATCATGCTGAAATTGATGGTAGTTCTGATTTGTTCGGAGTTGAATTTCCATCAGTAATTCACGATAATTTTAAAAATTACCAAGACGCCATTTTGTTGGTAGATAAAGGAGAGAAGCAGGTTTCGAGTACAGTGGGTCACGATTTGATGCACAATCATCCGTTTGCAGAAAAACGTTTTGAACAGGCACACGAAAATCTGTCGGCAATCAAAGCGGTTCTGGAAAATGGTGATGTGGAGAAATTTATCCAAATTGTGGAAAGTGAAGCGTTGACACTGCACGCTATGATGATGACTTCGATGCCCTATTTTATTTTGATGAAACCCAATACTTTGGAAATCATCAATGCCATCTGGAAATTTAGAAATACTACTCAAATTCCTGTTTGTTTTACACTGGATGCCGGTGCTAATGTGCATGTTTTGTACCCCAATTATACTAAAGAAAAAGTTTTAGAGTTTATTAAGAATGAATTAGTTGGCTATTGTCAAAATGGTCAATATATTTGCGACGAAATTGGACATGGTGCTATGTCGATTTAATTTGTATCTTTATAACTGTAACTGAACACCGTTAACTGTTAACCATATGAAAGGACCTCTATTCTACTCAAAAATCCTGCTTTTCGGAGAATACGGAATCATTAAAGATTCTAAAGGCTTGGCTATTCCTTATAATTTTTATAACGGTGCTCTGAAAATTGAAGAAAACCCTTCTCTAGAAGCTATAAAATCTAATGGAAGTTTGAAACGTTTTGCTTCTTATTTGGAAGAATTACAATCAGAGCAGCCGGAATTAGTGACTTTCAATATTGAAGCTTTACAAGCGGATGTGCTTAACGGAATGTATTTCGACTCGAGTATTCCGCAAGGTTACGGAGTAGGAAGCAGTGGTGCGTTAGTGGCAGCGATTTACGATAAATATGCGAATGATAAAATCACAGTGTTGGAAAATTTAACACGTGAAAAACTTTTACAGTTGAAAGCTATTTTTTCTCAAATGGAATCGTTTTTCCACGGAAAAAGTTCAGGTTTGGATCCATTGAACAGTTATTTAAGCATTCCGATTCTAATCAACTCAAAAGATAATATCGAAGCTACAGGAATCCCAACGCAAAGTACTAATGGTAAGGGAGCAGTTTTCTTATTGGATTCAGGGATTGTGGGAGAAACAGCACCAATGGTGAGTATTTTTATGGAAAACCTCAAAGAGGAAGGATTTCGTAAAATGTTGAAATCACAATTCATTAAATATACTGATGCCTGTGTGGAAAACTTCCTGCACGGAGACGTTAAATCATTATTCGCGAACACCAAAAAACTGTCCAAAGTTGTTTTGAATAACTTCAAGCCAATGATTCCTGAACAGTTTCACCAAGTTTGGCAAAATGGAATAGACACTAATGATTACTACCTGAAATTATGCGGTTCTGGTGGTGGAGGTTACATCTTAGGCTTTACACAAGATCTTGCAAAAGCTAAAGAATCGTTAAAAAATTATAAGTTGGAAGTGGTATATCAGTTTTAAAAAATAACTTTAAACTTTTAAAACCTTAAACTTTCAACTAAAATATGCTCACCAGAAAAACTAAATTATTACTGATGAAAATTCTCAGTTTGTTTTCTGTGGTGCGTGGATATAATATTCCTATTATAGTTTTAGCTCAGTATTTGTCGTCCATATTTATTCTGGCGCCTGAAAGAAGAGCTTTGGATGTAATTTTGGATTGGAGATTATTTATACTGGTTTTTGTTTCTACCTTGACCATTGCTTCGGGATACATTATCAACAATTTTTATGACTCAGAAAAGGATTTGATCAATCGTCCTAACAAATCCATGCTGGACCGATTGGTAAGTCAGAAGACAAAATTACAAGTATATTTTACGCTTAATTTTCTGGCAACAGCTTTGGCTTTTATTATTTCGTTCAGAGCCGCACTTTTCTTTGCAGTTTATATTTTCCTGATTTGGTTTTATTCGCATAAACTAAAAAAATACCCCATCATTGGTAATCTAACAGCTTCTTTGTTAGCTGTTCTGCCCTTTTTCGGTATTCTACTGTATTTTAAGAATTTCTACTATGTGATATTTGCACATGCAACCTTTTTGTTTCTACTGATTTTGATTAGGGAAATGATTAAGGATTTGGAAAATATCAAAGGCGATGTGGCTAATAATTACCAAACCATTCCAGTTCGCTTCGGAGAAAAGATATCTAAGCGGGTAATTACTATCTTAACCATTGCGACTGTTATTCCAGTGTATATTTTGATTGAAAAGTTTGATGTGGGTTACATGGATATCTATTTCTATCTTACTTTCATTGTATTGATAGGTTTCTTGCTTAAACTTTGGCAATCCAATTTGCATTCTGACTACGTACATCTTCATAATACGCTAAAA
>DATEDY010000074.1:0-14983 GCA_035281405.1 Flavobacterium sp. | reverse complement strand
AATTTTTGTAGCATAATGCGAAAGTAAGTATTTCCTTTAGAATAATTTGTAATTACATTGCTCTTGCAAATCCAACGGTTTCACGATACATTTGCGGTGATACCTCTGCATTGTTTTTAAAAAAACGGCTAAAGTAATGTTCATCTTCATAGCCTAATTCATAAGCGATTTCTTTTACTGCTTTGTTGGTCAAATACAATTCACGCTTGGCTTCAATAATGATTCGTTCAGAAATTAGATCGGTCAAAGTTTTGTTGAAATGGTTTTTTGTAATTTTTCCTAGTGCTTTTGGTGTAATATTTAATAAATCAGCATACTCACTTGGGGAATGTTTACTCTTAAAATGCGTTTCAATATAGTTTTTTAAATTTTGCAGAATAAAAGGCTCTTTACTAGTTGTCATTTCTTGCTTTTCTGTTGCTAATTGTTCTGTTTTAATTCGGGAAGCCGTAATTAAAATAATCTTTAAAAAAGAAACGAGTAATTCATATTGTGCCAATGCAGGATTTACCATTTCTGTTTTGATTTGGTCTATTACCATTGTAAAAGTAGTCTCCGCTTTTTCATCAACGGGGACAAAAGGCGGTTGATAAATATTATTATAGAGTACACCATTACAAGCGACTTCTTGTTGATGTTTATGAATACAAAAGAAATCTGGATGAAATTGAATGGCAATGCCTTCAATTTTTTGGTCTTCAAAGAACATAAATGGCTGATAGGGAGCGAAAGCAAATAGGTTGTTCGATGTAAATTCGTATTCTGAAAAATCGGCCTTTAATTTTCCGGAACCTTTTTTAACCCAAATTAAACTGTAATAATTGTTTCTTTGAATATGATCAAAGCTACTGTTATTTGAAAAGTAAAATAGCTTAAAAGCCAAATTCCCGTTTTGTGGATTAACAAGTGTATATGTGTCAAGATTTGTCATTCGAAAAATTTATAAATCCAATAATCTTCTGTGGTAATTAATTTGTCCTAAATGATACCCTAAATGAACATTTAAATGTAGTAAATAATGAAATGTGGAAATTTCACCATAACTGTTTTCATACGGATAATTGGCAGTAAGTTGCTCTTCAGTAATTTCATTTAGTACTTTCAGCACTACTTTTTTTACTTCATCTATAGCTTTTAGGAGTTCTTCTCTCTTTACATGTTTTGCCGAAAATTCAAGGTCTCGGTCTCTTTTATAAGCAGTATTTCCTAAAACGGAACCGATGTAAGTGTTTAAATTGCCTATCAGATGTAATGTCAAATTTCCTGCGGAGTTTGCAATGTTTTTATCAATTAACCAAATTGTATTTTCGTTTTGGTACGCATTGATTTCGGTTTTTAATTTTTCTAAATCTCTGTCAAATAAAAGTTGTAATGAGTGTGCTAAAGCCATTTTATTTTTTTATAAAATTAAGCATTGATTTTTTATTGCTTACAATTTACGGTCTTTTTCATCGATGGGTAAATCGTTTATACTGGCGTACCGTTTTCTCATTAATCCGTTTTCATCAAATTCCCAGTTTTCATTGCCATAAGCTCGAAACCATTGTCCGTTGTGATTGCGGTATTCATATTCGAATCGGACTGCCATTCTGTTTTCACGAAATCCCCACAATTCTTTTTTGAGTTTATAGTCGATTTCTTTTTCCCATTTTCTTTTTAAGAAAGCGATGACTTCCTCTCGTCCGTTAATAAATTCCGTGCGATTGCGCCATTCTGTATCTTGAGTATATGCCATAGCGATACGCTCAGGATCTTTACTGTTCCATGCATTTTCAGCGAGTTGTACTTTTTGTAAAGCTGTTTCGAGAGTAAATGGCGGTAGTGGATGTTTTTGTTCCATAGTTTTAGTTGAAGATACCACAATCATTAAATTGTGGTATCAATAATTTTTATGATTTAAGAATAGCCTCATCAAAAGCATTTTTGATTTCTTCATTCGATTTGGCAACACTAATTTTTGAAATAATTTTCTTTGTAGTGGCATTGATAAAGGAGATTTCACCTGTCGTGTTACTTTTTGAAGTAGCTTTTTCGATGCCTTCTGACACCAAAGCGGCTTTACTAGTTGCTTTGGTTTGTTTATCGGTTAAGTCATTAACTATGATTTTGACCTGAGGCGCATTGTATAAAGGTAAAACTTCTGAAACCACTCTACTACCGTGAACTTTACAGGTAGGACACCAATCAGCTTTTGTAACTACGGCAATAACTTTAGTGTTTGTTTGTGCAAATCCTCCTAAACTGAAAAGGAAAAGAACGATAATTAAAAAGGATTTTAAATGCTTCATTGTGATTTAATTAAAAAGTGAATTCTACTACTGGAGCCAAAGGGAAATCAACCGGTACTTTGGTTAGATTGTGCAAATAATTCATTGCAGTTTTGTCACTTACTTGAAGAATTAAATCAACTAGATTTTCATTGGTGTAACCTTGCGCAAAGAAATTATCTACTAATTCACTATTTGCATAGCCACGATTTTTGGTGATATCTGCAGCTAATTGTACTAAAGCATTTAGTTTACTATCTGACGCTTTTGCATTTCTAATTTCGAATAATTGTTCGTCTGTAAAGCCGTTCATTTTTCCTAAAGCCAAATGAGCACTTTGGCAATAAATGCAATTGTTTACTTGACTAACAACTAAATTTACGGCTTCTTTTTCTTTGTTTGTTAATGAGGTTTTCGCATTTTGATAGGCTAAAAATCGAGATAAGCCGTTATCTGAATAAGCAATGGTTGCATATAAGTTTGGTACAAAGCCCAAAGCTTTTTGCAAATTGTCAAAAATTTCTTGATTTGTTGGAGCTACTTGCTCTCTAGTGGGTACTGAAAAACTTTTCATTTTTAATTGATTTAAATTGCTTGTCATTATTGACATTGCAAAGATGCAACAGCTTTAAACCGATTATAATGGATTATGAACGCATCATGATGGACAATTTTCCCTCAGATGTTTATTTGAAAAAGGAATGGGTTAGTTTTTTAATACGTTGAGCATCGCTTTGGCTTTCAATAAGCATTCTTCATACTCTTTTTCTGGTTCCGAAAGTGCTGTGATAGCACTACCTACAGAGAATGAAATGTAACTTTTTTTACTGTTATATAAAATACTTCGGATAACAACATTAAAGTCGAAATCACCAGTAGGAGTGAAGTAACCTACTGCACCACTATACAAACCTCGCTTGGTTTCTTCCAATTCTTCTATAATCTGCATAGCCGAAATTTTAGGAGCTCCGGTCATGCTTCCCATAGGAAATGTGGTTTTGATAATTTCTATTGGTGATGTTGCATGATCTACTTCTGAAACTACAGTGGAAATCATTTGATGGACTTGCTTGAACGTATAAATACCACACAATTCTTCGACTTGAACTGATCCTTTTGTGGCTGTATGAGACAAGTCATTACGAACTAAATCAACAATCATGATGTTTTCGGAACGCTCCTTCGGGTTTTGCTCTAAATCATTTTTTGACTGCTGGTCTAACATTTCATCTTCAAAGCGTTTGGAAGTTCCTTTTATGGGTTGCGTGATGATTTTAGTGTCTTCTTTTCGTAAGTAACGTTCAGGCGATGCACACAGCAAGTAATTCGTGTCGTTTTTGAAAAAAGTAGCAAAAGGTGGTTCCGAAATCTGATTTAATTTTTGATAGACTTCCAACGGATTAATTTCGGTTGTTTCAGCATAAAACTCCATACAGAAATTAGCCTCATAAATATCACCTCGATGAATATGAGATAACATGGTGTTGACTTTTTCAATGTATTTTTCCTTCGGTATACGTTGGTGGATTACAATAGAAGTTTTTTCTTTTTCTTCTTTTTTGATTGAACTTAAAATTTCCTCATAATCTTCTTCCAATTCATCATCGCACATGTTCAAATAGCAAATTTCAACCTCGTTACCTTTTATCAGAAACAATTTCTTTGGCTGAAAAAAAAACAAGTCAGGAAAATTCAAACCGTCAAAATTAGCCGATTTGAGTTTTTCGGTATCATTTTTTAAATCATAAGACAAATACCCAAAAATCCAGTCTCTGCTTTGCTGCTGGTATTGTTTGAGATCCTCAAATGCATTGTGATAATCTGTTTGAATAGAAGTAAAGGCATCGACCGCTAAAACAGCATCATAACTATTGTGTCGCTGAGGGTAATCGTTACTTTCCAAAAACACAATTTCACGGAATTGCTGAGACCAAACGAGTAGTTGGTTTTTGAATTCCTGTGTATCCGAAATAGGCTTTGTGATGGATGTTCTCAAGTGATTTATTTAATTGTAAAATTACTATTTAAGCAGAAAGTATACAAAGAAAATGCAGATTGCTGAAAACTACAGCTATTATATGAAAATAAAATTTATTAAATCGTTGATTTTGAGTAATTTTAATAGAAAAATAGCCATGAAAAATAGTTTATTTTTGATAATGGTTTCTCTCTTTTTGATTTGTTGCAGAAAAGAAGGAAAACCTGAGGTTACTGAAGTGGCCAAAATTGGCATGAATAGTTATGGTTGTCCTCCACCAGTCAGTGATGCCGATTGGTATATGTCGGATAAAAAAGCACCTATTTTTGAAGGTTTGGACGTGATTAATTATCCTATTTCAACTAAAAATACCGAAGCTCAAAAATATTTCAATCAGGGATTGGCATTGGCTTACGGATTCAATCATGCGGAAGCGGCACGTTCTTTTTATTATGCTACAAAGCTTGATCCCGAATGTGCTATGTGTTTTTGGGGATTAGCCTATGTTTTGGGACCAAATTATAACGCAGGTATGGAACCGGATAATTATGAAAGAGCCTACAAAGCCATTCAACAAGCTGTAAAATTATCCGGTAAAGCAACAGAAAAGGAAAAAGCATTAATTAATGCGCTCGTAAAAAGATACGTTAGAAAACCGATTGACAACAGGAATCATCTTGATATCGCTTACTCCAAAGCTATGAAAGCAGTTTACGAGAAGTTTAATGAAGATATCGATATCAATGCACTTTATGCCGAATCAATTTTGGATTTGCATCCTTGGGATTTGTATGAAAAGAATGGTAAACCAAAAGAATGGACTCCTGAAATAGTTTCACTTTTAGAGAAAATTTTGAAGAAAGATCCAAGCCATATTGGAGCCAATCATTTTTATATTCATGCAGTCGAAGCATCCAATAATCCGGAAAGAGGAAATGCATCGGCAGCAATTTTTGATAAAGGTTTGGTGCCGGGTTCCGGACATTTAACGCACATGCCTTCTCATATTTACATTCGCACCGGGGAATACCATAAAGGAACATTGTCCAACGTAAATGCGGTAAAAATTGATAGCCTTTACACTACTGTTTGTCACGCGCAGGGTGCTTATCCGTTAGCCTACTATCCGCATAATTATCATTTTTTGGCGGCAACAGCTACACTGGAAGGAAATTCGAAATGGGCTATCATTGGAGCAAACAAAACCTCGGAAATGGTGCATCCCAATACGATGACTATTCCCGGATTGGGAACATTACAGCATTACTATGTGATTCCGTATTTCGTTGCGGTGAAATTCGGAAGATGGGATGATATCATGAAAATGAAGTTAATCAGTGATACTATAAAGTATCCCAAAGCAATTTCTCATTATGCAAAAGGCATGGCTTTTATGGGAAAAAAAGATATTAAAAATGCTAAACTTGAATTGGTTAAACTTGAAGTTTTTACTAAAGACAATTATCTGAAGCAAATGACTATTTGGGAAATCAATTCGATGCATGATATTGTGAATATCGCTTATAAAACTCTGAAAGCCGAAATTTTCGCTAGCGAGAAAAAGTATTTTCAAAGTATCGGACTTTTAAATGAAGCTATTGCTATCGAAGATGCTTTGAATTATAATGAGCCACCCGACTGGTTTTTCTCTGTCCGTCACCACTTGGGAGCAATTCAAGTGGAAGCAGAATTTTATAAAGATGCAATTGTAACGTATCAGGATGATTTGAAAAGATTACCTAAGAATGGATGGTCACAGCACGGACTTAAATTGGCTTATGAAAAAATCAAAGATAGGGCCAAAGCATCCGAAATGGAGGAACAAATTGCTGAAAGTTGGAAACATGCTGATGTTAAATTAACCGGTTCCAGAATCAAAAGTTAAATAAAAACTAAAATTAAATAATCGCCTTTTTTTGGCATGTTTTTTCGTGCAGTGAAGTTTAGTATTAACACTAAATTTCATATGGATATTGATTAGAAAACTACACGCTTAATTTTAACCTTTTAATCAATTATTTGTATGAAAAAAGTACACTACACCGGACTGGCGCTATTAATTGTTGCCACGATTGTTTATTCCTGTAAACAAAGAGATTATTCCGAAGAAGTTGCGGCGGAAGAAGTAGCAGCTTCTGCCGATACGACTCAAGTTGTTTCATCTTCTGCTGCTGTTGAACCTAAGAATTCTGATAGAAAATTCATTCGCACGGCCGACATTAAGTTTAAGGTTAAAAATGTAGCCAAATCAACTTACGCTATTGAAGATGCAACCACTAAATTTGGTGGTTTTGTTACTTACACCAATCTTCAGAGTGTTGTTTCTGAAAAAGAAGAAACCAAAGTGAGTCAGGACAGTAGTCTGATAACGACAAAATATGCAGTTACAAACGATATTACGATTCGCGTTCCCAATACTAAATTGGATACGGTAATTAAAACGATTGCAAAGCAGATTGATTTTCTGGATTACAGAGTAATTAAAGCCGATGATGTTTCATTGAAAATGTTGGCGAATGAATTAGCGCAGAAAAGAAGTTCGGTTACTGAAAAAAGAATTGAAAACGCGATTGATGGCAAAGGAAAGAAATTGGACAATGTGTTGAATGCTGAAGATCAATTGGAAGCAAAAAAAGAGAAGAATGATGTTTCCAAAATTGAAAATCTCTCGTTGAAAGATCAGGTGAACTTTAGTACACTTACTTTAGCAATTTATCAAAACGATTCAGTAAAGCAAGAGATGATTGCGAATGAGAAGAGTATTAATGCTTACCGACCTAATATTGGCCTGCAAATATGGGACAGTTTAAAAACAGGCTGGTTCATGTTGGAAGCCATTATTGCTTTTGTGGTACAACTATGGGGAATTGCATTGCTGGGATTTGGAGCTTATTTCTTAATTAAGCGCTATGGTAAAAAACAATCATAAAAAAAGCCGCTCATTGAGCGGCTTTTAAATTATTTTACAGATTCGACAAGTAAACTCGTACTGTTGCTCAACACGCTGATAGAAGCATCAGTTGAGTTAGAATATACACTTACAGCTTGAAAAGCTGTTAAATTGCATAATTTGGTTCGGGTAACGGTAAATGTATCTCCATTTCCTACCGTAGCCACTGCTCTTGTTCCGCCAATCTCAGTTCCGGAAATCCCAAGATAAAATTCCGGGCTGGCAGCACTTCCGCTACCTTTTCTGATAGTAACAGAATAGGTAATTCTATAAACACCAGTTTTAGAAACTTGAACTGAAGTTCCTGCTAAAGTCGTATTTTGATTTAATCCGCTTGTTCCAAAAGTAATCGCTCCAGTTGCCAAAGCTGAATTTGATGTTTTGTAAATTTCTCCGTAAGACACTGTATCACCTTGGCTTTTCCATGATGCTTTTCCATTGGCGTCAGAAGTTAAAACATAACCATTGGCTTGTGTTCCGTCAACAATTTTTACAGATCCTGCAACGTGTAATCTTTCGTCTGGTGTATTTGTTCCGATACCTACTTTATTGTTACCGTTTGTAGAACTTCCCAAAACAATCGCATTAGCTTGCGAAGTGGTTGCCTGATAACCTATGGCTGTCGCATTTTGACCTGAAGAAACAGCTTCGTATCCAACTGCTAATGATTGCTCGCCGGACGCATTGGAGCTGTTTCCTAAACCAATAGCATTATTGTTTGAAGCTCTTGCAGAATGTCCTAAAGCTGATGACCTGTAACCGGATGAATTTGATAAATGTCCTAAAGCCAAAGCGCTATTATTTGATGCTGTTGAAGTGTAACCTAAAGCAGTCGATTGAAAGCCGCTTGCATTTGCAGAAGCCCCTAATGCAATCGCTTCATTGTTATTGGAAGCTTGTGCAGAAGTTCCAATGGCTACAGAATTGTTATTATTAGCAACAGAGTTGTATCCGATGTTAATACCGCCGTTAGGATGAAATTTAGCAAAGTCACTGTTGTTAACTTTAACATTAAAAGGGAAAAAATTATTTGTACCTACATAATCCGCCGCAGTTACAGTATTACCACTTAAATTCCAAGTTAAACCTGGAGTTATTGATGGTGTTCCTGAGCTGGTTAGCGCTTTCCAAGATCCTTCCCAATAGTAAAAACCAGGTGTAATGTCAGCAACAGTACTGGTATTGTAAACTAAAAGGCTTGTTGCAGGACTTGGTATTGTTGTTGCATCTGTTGAAGAAGTCAAACTGATACGTGGAATTAGTAAACCGGAGTTGGTACTTTTTAATTCAAGAATTGATGATGAACTTGGTGAAGTGGTTCCGATTCCAACTTGGGAAAAGCATGAAATGTAAGAAAATAAACATGCAATTATAGCAAAACGAGTAATTTTTTTCATTCTATTTTTAATTGGAGACGCGCAAATTTATTAAAAGTCAACCGATTAAAATAACTGATTATAGGCTTGTTAACGAGGATTGATGTATTCCTTTTTTAGCTATTTAGGAGAGTTTTAAGTGCTGTTTTGAGATAATCTTTTTTTTTGTGTTGTAAAAATGAGGATTAGATAAAAAGTAAGGTTTTTTTTTTAGAAGTTAGCAATTGCTTTTTTTTATTGTTTTAACAGAAATATAACAAAAAACCCGCAAAAAGCGGGTTTTTTAAAAATATTGAGATTTTTCTTACACGTGTAATGCTCTGTTTCCAGTTGCGGCTAATGCAGCTTCTTTGATAGCTTCTGCAAAAGTTGGATGTGCATGCGACATTCTTGAGATATCTTCAGCTGAAGCTCTAAATTCCATTGCGGTTACTGCTTCTGCAATTAAATCGGCAGCACGTGCGCCAATCATATGGATTCCTAGTACTTCATCTGTCTTGGCATCTGCAAGTATTTTAACAAATCCATCAGTATCAGCACTTGCACGAGCACGTCCTAAAGCTTTGAAAGGGAAACTTCCGGCTTTGTATGCAATGCCTGCTTCTTTTAATTGTTCTTCTGTTTTACCTACAGCTGCAACTTCTGGCCATGTGTAAACAACACCAGGAATTAAGTTGTAATCGATGTGTGGCTTTTGACCAGCTAAATATTCTGCTACCATAACACCTTCTTCTTCCGCCTTATGTGCTAACATTGCACCACGTACCACATCACCAATAGCATAAATGTTAGATGCAGTTGTTTGTAAGTGATCGTTTACTTCAACTTGACCTCTTTCTGTAATTTTTACACCTGCTTTATCAGCATTCAAACCGTCTGTATACGGACGACGACCTACAGAAACTAAAGCATAATCACCTTCTAATGTGATGATTTCACCTTTTGCATTTTCAGCTTTAACGGTCACAGTATTTCCGGCTCTTTCTACAGATTGTACTTTGTGGGAAGTATAGAATTTAACACCTTGTTTCTTTAATACTTTAGTTAGTTCTTTTGACAAAGCACCATCCATTCCCGGGATAATTCTATCCATGAACTCAACTACAGATACCTGAGCACCTAAGCGTAAATATACTTGGCCTAATTCTAATCCGATAACTCCACCACCAATAATAACAAGATGTTTAGGAACTTCAGTTAGTTTTAATGCTTCCGTTGAAGTGATAACTCTTTCTTTGTCAATAGTAATGAAAGGCAAAGAGGATGGTTTAGATCCTGTTGCAATAATGGTGTTTTTTGCTTCTATTTTTTCAACAGAACCATCATTTTTTGTAATATTGATAGTTGTAGCATTTTCGAATGAACCAATACCTTCAAAAACGGTGATGTTGTTTTTGTCCATTAAAAATTTTACACCTCCTGAAGTTTGATCTACAACAGCTTGCTTACGGGCAATCATCTTCTCTAGGTTTACTTTTACTTCACCAGAAACTTCAATTCCGTGATCAGCAAAATGTTGTAATTCCTCATAATGATGAGAAGAAGCTAGCAATGCTTTCGAAGGTATACATCCTACGTTAAGGCAAGTACCTCCAAGAGTTGAATATTTTTCAATAATGGCAGTTTTCATTCCTAATTGTGCACAACGAATAGCTGACACGTATCCACCAGGACCTGAACCTATTATAACTACGTCAAATGAACTCATAGTATATATTTTATGTTGTTTTAAATTCGAATGGCAAAATTAGCAATTTATAAACTATTAAAAGTAGTAAATAATCAATAAATTGTTATAAATGTTAATCCCAATCCTGAGCAATGAACTTTAAGGTTTTTCCTTTCTCTGTGGACAAAGTTAACTGGTGTCCTTCAACATTATAAATAGTTGATTTTTCGAGCATTTGTACATATTTGATTTCCAAATCGGCTGTTTTTTCGCAAAACATCTTGGTAGAAATGAATCCGTCAAAACTGATGGTCTCATCATCTACGATATCAAAATTTGCCTTGATTTTGTTGCAACCACCATAGATAGTTGCTTCTTCACCAGTTAAATCCAAACTTACAGCATTGGTGATTAAAAAAGATTTTGTAAATCCCTTGAGTTCAACTAACATCCAAGTTCTTTTCAATTTATTTTTGGCTTCCTTATCGGCATCAATGGCTGATTTTTTGGAGTCGCAATGGGTTAAAAGAAATAAGGATACTATAAATAGGTATTTTTTCATGAGTTATATATCAAATACTGTTGTGTTTTTTACTTCTCCTATCATAAATGAGGAGTGTGTACTTCCGATGTGCTTAATAGATGTCAATTTGGTAACCATAAATTCACGGTATTCTTCCATGTCTTTAACGCAAATTTTAAGAATATAGTCGTAATCACCACTCACGTGAAAACACTCCAGTACTTCGTCTAATTTTAAAATAGCATTTTCAAACTCTGCGATAAAGTCTTTTGCGTGTTGAACCAACTTGATGTGGCAGAAAACCACATGACTCTTATTAACTTTGTTTCGGTCAACTAAAGCTACATATTTCTTAATGGTTCCGTCTTTTTCCAGCTTTTTAATACGTTCGTAAACAGCAGTTACCGATAAATTTAATTTCATCGATAGTTCTTTTGTTGTACTTTTGCTGTCTGTTTGAAGTAATTTCAATAACTTTTTATCTATAGCATCCATATACTTTTAAGAAGTTTAGAATTGTTAAGCAGTTTGGATTTAAATAAATCTTAAATAGAAATAAAATCTAAACTAATGCAAAAATATAGATTTATTTTCTAATTATATTCAAAAGTATTGAAAATTATTTTATTTCTGATCAATTTTGACTTAATAAAATAATTTTGAACATGAGTAATTTTAATCCGGCTGATAAAATTCAGGACTTGCAATATTTTGGTGAATTCGGGGGTGTTAACCCATCTATTTCCGATAGTTCAACCTATACTTTTCTTTCCGCAAAAACAATGTTTGATACCTTTGAAGGCAATGCCGAAGGTTGTTACTTGTATTCCCGTCACTCTTCACCAAGTAATTTGTATTTGGACAAAGCTTTAGCAGCGATGGAAGGTACTGAGAGCGCTAATGTATCAGCGTCGGGGATGGGGGCTATCACGCCTACATTGCTTCAGTTGTGTGGAAATGGTGATCACGTTGTTTCCAGTCGTACTATCTATGGAGGTACCTATGCTTTTTTGAAAAACTTTACACCTAGAATGGGAATTACAACTACTTTTGTAGATATTACCAAATTAAATGTAGTCGAGGCCGCAATTCAACCTAATACTAAGGTATTGTATTGTGAAACCGTTAGTAATCCTTTATTAGAGGTGGCTAATATTGCAGAATTAGCCAAAATTGCCAAAAAACACAACCTGAAGTTAGTGGTGGATAATACATTTTCACCTTTATCTGTTGCCCCGGCTAAATTGGGTGCTGATATTGTTATTCATTCATTAACCAAATATATTAATGGAAGTAGTGATACTGTTGGTGGTGTTGTTTGCGCTTCTCAAGAGTTTATCAATTCGTTGAAGAATGTAAATGATGGTGCGAGTATGTTATTAGGACCAACGATGGATAGTTTGCGTTCGGCTTCTGTAATGAAAAATTTGAGAACACTTCATATCCGTATGAAACAACATAGTCATAATGCGATGTATTTGGCTCAGAAATTTGAACAGGACGGAATCAAGACGGTTTATCCGGGATTGTCAAGTCATCCAAGTCACGCTATTTATAAGACAATGATTAATCCGGAATATGGTTTTGGAGGAATGATGACGATTGATGTGGGGTCTTTAGATAAAGCGAATGAGTTAATGGAATTGATGCAAGAAAGAAATTTAGGATATTTGGCAGTGAGTTTAGGATTTTATAAAACACTTTTCAGCGCGCCAGGAACATCTACTTCTTCTGAAATTCCTTTGGAAGAACAAGCACAAATGGGTTTAACTGATGGTTTGATTCGTTTCTCTATTGGTTTGGATAATGACATTGAAAGAACATATCAAATGATGAATCAATGCATGAAAGAAGTTGGCGTTTTATAATTCTTTTTTGAGATAGTTCAAGAATCCGATTCAGCAATGTATCGGATTTTTTTTTGACCGATTGCATTATCTTTGCCGAATGTTAAAAACCCATTTTCAACCATTTCAATCGGATGTTTCGGGAATTGCTTTGCCTGAAAAATTTACCTTTCCGTTTTATTATGAACCACATGAGTTGAGTGTAATTGCTTCTCGTGAATTGCAACATTATTTAACAACACAAACAGATTGGGAACATAACTTCGGATTAATTGAAGATCAGGATGGTTTGGTTATTGGTAAAATGTTTGGCGTATTGGTTTGTCAGAATGCAAAAGGAGAATTGGGGTATTTATGGGCGTTTTCTGGAAAATTGGCGGAAGTGAATCATCTGGATTATTTTGTGCCAACAGTGTTTGATATGCTTGATCCTAGTGGTTTTTTCAAAAAGGAAGAAGGAATCATCAATTTGATCAATGGAAAAATTGAAAAACTGGAAAGTGAATCTGATTATTTGAACGCTATAAAACAGTTGGAAAATACCAAAAAAGAAGCTGAAACTGACATTCAACGTCATAAAAATCATGTCAAAGCGCAGAAAATAATCAGAAACCGGCAGCGGATAGAAGCAGAACAACAACTTTCTTCAGAGGAGTATGAAAAATTAATCCAAGAGTTGAAGGAGCAAAGTCAGCAAGAAGGTATTCTGTTGAAGAAAATGACGGCTTACTGGAATTATAAAATTAGCGATGCACAAAAGGAGTTTCAGAATTTTGACGATGTTATCAATCAATTGAAAGAAGAACGCAAAACTAAATCTGCGACATTACAACAAAGATTATTTGCTGAATATTCGTTTTTAAATCAATTTGGAAGCCGTAAAAGTCTGGGTGATATATTTGATGATAATCCGCCGGCAGGTGCAGGAGAATGTGCTGCACCGAAATTACTGCATTATGCTTTTGAACATAATCTGAAAACTATTTGTATGGCCGAATTCTGGTGGGGAGAATCTCCAAAATCAGAAGTACGCAAACATGGACAGTTTTATGCTGCCTGCAAGAGTAAATGTGAACCTATTTTACTTGGACATATGCTTGAAGGAATCACAATGGATGATAATCCTTTTTTGGACAATCCAGCGGAAGGTAAGGAGTTGGAAATTGTATATGAAGATGATGTGATGGTAGTAATCAATAAACCAGCCGAGTTTTTATCGGTTCCGGGAAAAGCAATCTCTGATTCGGTTTATCAACGCATGAAAACTCAATTTCCCGATGCTACCGGACCATTGATTGTTCATCGTTTGGATATGTCTACTTCGGGTATTATGCTAATCGCCAAATCACAGGAAATTTATGTAAAGCTACAAAGTCAGTTTATCAAGCGAACGGTAAAAAAGTGTTACGAAGCTTTGTTGGATGGAGTTTTGATAAATGAAAGCGGTTTGATTGATTTGCCACTTCGGGTGGATTTAGACGATCGCCCACGACAGTTGGTTTGTTATGAATATGGAAAACCAGCACAAACACAATGGGAAACAATTTCAGTAGATAATGGTAAAACCCGGGTGCGTTTTTATCCTATTACGGGACGAACTCATCAATTAAGAGTTCATGCCTCTCATCCTTTAGGATTAAATACGCCTATTGTAGGAGATGATTTATACGGAACAAAAGCGAATCGCTTACACCTTCATGCTAAAGCAATTATTTTTAAGCATCCGGTTAGTGGTGAGGTAATGACAATTGAAGTTAAAGCTGAATTTTAAGTATAAAAAAACCCGATAATTTCATCGGGTTTTTATTTTTAATCTTCTAAAGTTGCTTGTATTTTATTTTTGTTAAGCTTACTGTTTTTAAATCCGTAAGCGAAGTAAATCACTAAACCGATTACTAACCAAATTCCAAACCATTTCCAGTTTGATACGGCCATTCCTGTTAATAAATAGCAACAAGAAATCAGTCCTAACAAAGGGATTAATGATAAGTTCTTAAGAAATGCCGTCACAGCCATTGCGATTGTTAAAATAAAGAAGGCAAGCATAGGTAAGTTGGCTGCTAATTTTCCTTCAGAAAAATCAAAAGTATCACCAAAAAATGTCGGAACATAATAGTTCACTAAAACTGAAGCGATTACTACAATTGCCGGAAAGATGAATTTAGAATTCACATATGGGATTCTGAATTTTCCTTTGGTAGCACGTTCAGCTAGTTCGGCTTCGCTTTGCGCAGAGAGCATCAAGACTCCACCACAAACTAATACGAATGCGAATAAAGTTCCAATACTTGTAAAGTCAAGAACGAAATTTTCATCGGTAAAGAAAATAGGTAATCCTACAACAAAACCAGTCACAATTGTTGCAAATCCTGG
>DATEDY010000073.1:0-10863 GCA_035281405.1 Flavobacterium sp. | reverse complement strand
CAATTGCATTTCGGCAGAAATAGCGACGAAATCATTGTTGCATTTATACAAAACATAATCCAGGATTTCTGCTAATTTACCAATAGCTGAAGAAGTCTTCGGTGAATTATCAATGGATAACGAATAAATATTATTGAGTGTATTGAATAAAAAATGGGGATTGAGTTGTGCGCGAAGCATTTTCAATTCCACTTCACTCTTTTCTTTGCTCAAGAGTAGTCGCTTTTCCCTTTCTTTAGAATGATCAGAGAAAAATTTAGCTATGAAAAAGATGAAAGATGCGGTTAAGATGGAAGGACCATATTTGAAAGCGATGTGTCTTAAATCGGTAAAAATTTCCCATGGTGTTTCCTGTGTAAAAGGTGGTGTTCTAACCAGTGTCTCTGCCAAATGCACCGTTGACAATCGACAAAAAGCAGCAATAAAATAAACCGCTATTATAAAACAAAAACCAGTAAACAAATAACCTTTTTTGAGAAACCGTTCGGTTAAAAAACAGTATGCCGTCAGATAAGCCATAACAGCTCCAAAAAAAGCATCATTAAGATGGTACACCAAAATTTCAATAAAACTGTGATCATCTATATTAGAATAATCATTAAAAACACCGATGGCTATATAAGCTAACCAAAACAAAACGTGCTTTACGATCCGGTAACGATTGAAAATCTGTATGTCCATAAATTATAAATCTGCATCAAATGTAACCAACGTCATACTTTATTCGTCCAAAAGTCGACTAATTGGCCAAAATTCCATGCGAATATAGCATACCCGATGCCGAATTGAAAAAAAAAGAAGAAAATGGATTAAATAACTGCTTTTTTACGGTATTCGTCTACAGAGAAAATGGCGCAAAGAAATAATATCCAATTTTGATCCAGATTAAAAAACGAAAAAAAATGAAACAATTAATTTATGCCATTACAATTCTGATACCCACATTGCTGTTCGGGCAAGAAGTAACTGTAAAAGGAGCTGTATTAGAAAGAAACAATCAAAAACCCATCGAACTAGCCAGTATCGCTTTCTTAGATATGGAAACCAATGCGATCGTTCAGGAAACAACATCGGATATCAAAGGAAATTTTGAAACCAAAATAAAATCAGGAAAATACAATGTCCAATTCAGTTTTCTTGACTTCCAATCGGTTACTTTGAATCAGGTACAACTATCCGAAGACAAGCATATCGGTAAAATCTTTTTAGAAGAAAAGAAAACCAAAGTACTGGACGAAGTGGTGGTTCAATCTGAGAAATCATCCATTGAAACGAGGCTTGACAAGAAAATTTTCAACGTAGGAAAAGATTTGGTTTCCAAAGGCGGTTCGGCAAATGACATCTTAAACAACGTACCTTCGGTAAGTGTGAATGCGCTTGGAGCGGTGAGTTTAAGAGGCAATTCGAGTGTTAGAATCCTCATTAACGGAAAACCTTCGGTAATGACGCAAAACAACGGTTTGGAGCAAATTCCGGCCGAAACCATCGAACGTGTGGAAGTCATCACCAATCCATCGGCACAATATGACGCGCAAGGTGCTTCGGGGATTATCAATATCATTCTAAAAAAGAATAAAGTCAATGGCTTCGGAAGTTCCATTTCGGCGACGGCTGGTATTCCGAATAACAATTCGCTTGGCGTGAACATGAATTACAAAAAGGAAAAATTCAATATTTTTACTGATATCCGTTACGGAAGAGTTTCTGTTGAAGGCAATGATAAATTATTCCGTACTACTTATGAAAATGATGCCGTAACCGGATTTATTGATCAAAAAACAGATCGCAACCGTAACTTCAATCGTTTCAACTTGTACTTGGGAAGCGATTATTACATCAATCAATATAACACACTGACTTTAAGCTATTATCATCGTAATAGCACTACTAAAAACGATGTCAATTATCAATTTGATTATTTGGATGCCGGTAAAAATCTGACGCAATCCATCCATGCCCGTGAAAAATACAAAGAGCCTCAAAAATCGAATCAGATTGAGCTGAATTATGTCAAAACATTTGATAAAAAGGGCAAAAAAATAACGGCAAACATTCAATATGATTTTTGGAATGATGACGAAAACGAATTCATTACTGAAACAACAGAATTTCCAACACCCAACATAAGAACGCTGAAAAGTCGTGACATTGAAAGTAGCAAAGACGTCGTATTCCAGTCGGATATCTCCTTTCCGTTATCTGAAAAATCAAAATTTGATGTGGGTATCAAAGGAGAAATCAGAAGAATCAACAGTGAATATGAGGTTTGGGACGATGCCGTACAAGTGGATACGCTGACCAATTTATTACACTATGACGAACGTATTTTCGGATTGTATTCGCAATATTCCAACGGATACAAAAAGTTTCAGTACCAAATAGGATTGCGTGCCGAACATTTCAATACAGGAAGCAGTGATTTGAAGGATGAATTCAAAACCGATAAAAATTACACCCGATTGTTTCCAACGTTGCATTTGACTTATGAATTTAAAAACAATTTCAATTTACAGTTGAGTTACAGCCGAAGAATTGACCGTCCGACCTTTTACCAGTTGAATCCATTTGGCGGGATTGCCGACAGAAGAAACATTCGTATCGGAAATCCGGATTTGAATCCGATGTACATCGATTCGTATGAACTGGGAACTTTATATAAGTGGGAAAAATTCACGATAAACCCGTCGGTATATCATCAGCATACCATCAACCTGTTTGACATTACCGTGACTAGAAATGCCGACGATTACTTAATTGAAAAACCAGTGAATCTGGGTACGGAAAACCGTTATGGTTTTGAAGTAAACGCAACGTATACCCCATTCAAATGGTGGTTTTTATCGAGTGATTTCAATTTTTACAAGTACGACCAGAAAGGATTGTTTACGGTATCAGATCAAACTTGGACTTCCAAGTTGAATTCCCGTGTCAAATTCAAATCATGGACTGTTCAGAATAATTTCAACATCATTGGTGGCAGAAAAAGCGGGCAGATTGAATCGCAAGAACAACTTTGGGCCGATATGGCAGTTGCTAAAGAATTCTGGAAAGAGAAAGCATCTGTGACTTTCAAAGTTGACAATATTTTTGACAGTCGTATCAGTAAAGATTACATCAGAGGTAACAATTACACCATTGACTCCGAAAGACGTTTTACAGGAACGAGAGCTTCGGTAACGTTCACATACAAATTCAATCGTAAAAAAACCGACAGAGACAGATTACCTGAATAATATAAAAGCCGTTCATCACTGAGCGGCTTTTTCAATAGTATCTTTAAAAGTTGTGAGAAAAATAAAATTAAAAAATATTTTCTCACAACTCTGTGATAATTTTTTTGTGATAATTTATTTTCTCACAAAAAAATTATCACACTTTTGTAGCAATTTTTTTCTCTTAAGAAAAATTGCTACACTTTGAAATATAAAAACAATTGTACTATGCACCCAATTCAATTGCACGCTGATTAGCACTATGCATTGCTTCCGCTATTTTTTTATCCAATGCATGCGTTCCGAATATTTTCAGGGCGCTTTCTGTAGTTCCTCCTTTGGATGCCACTTTGACAATTAATTCTTCATTAGACAAATTACTCGCACTTTGCAGATTGACCGCGCCTAAAAAGGTTTGATGTACTAAAACTTCTGCTTCTGAAGAGGAAAAACCTAATTCTTCGGCAGCTTTTACCATCGCATTCATAAAATAAAACACATATGCCGGTCCGCTACCCGAAACCGCTGTTGCCGGATTGATTAGCGATTCGTCTTCCACATAAATGGATTTCCCAGTGGTATTGATCAGATTCTGAATGATGAATAAATCTTTGCGGTCTGTTTCTGCTGAAGCTGAAAAAACCGTCATCCCCAATCCGATTTGCGTCCCTAAATTCGGCATGGAGCGAACCACTTTCTTCACTTTCAATTGCGCTCTGATCTTTTCAATCGAGACACCGGCCATTACCGATAAAATCATTTGATCTTCAGAAAGTAATCCGTTCAATGAAAACACCACCTGATTAAAGTCCTGAGGTTTGGTAGCCAATATTACAATATCAACTTCTTTAATTTTCGCCGTTGGAATTTCCTGGAAATTTTCCATTGGAATACCTAAGGTCCTTTCCGGTTTAGGCAACGTTCTGGTGATTACATGAATGTCGTCATTTTTAATAAAACGAGATTTAATAAAGCTGCTGGCAAATGTTTTACCCAGGTTTCCGAAACCGATGATTGCAATTTTCATAATGTAAATAGTTGTTTAGTGTTGTAAAAAGAAAAATCCCTGCTTCAATTCTTCTACAAGAATCAAAACAGGGATTGTATTTTTAGGAATTGTATTTAATTATTTTTTTCCTTTCGCATTTTTCTGCGCTTCAGCCTGTTCCATAGCATCTTGTAATTTTTGCTGGAACTTGCTGGGTTTTTTAGGCTCTTTTAATTTATTCTCTTGAATTTGTGCATGAATTTTTTGTTCATTAACCACATAATTTTTGATGTAGAACATGATTCCTAATGTCATGATATTAGAGAACAAGTTATACAAACTCAAACCAGAACCGTAGTTATTGAAGAAAATCAACATCATTACCGGAGAAATATAAATCATCATTTTCATGATTTTTCCCATATCCGGCATACCTTCCTGAGTTGGAGCCTGCATTTGTTGATCACCAGTAGTATACTTCATGTAGAAGAAGATAGCAATAGAGGCTAAAATCGGGAATAAACTCACGTGATCACCATATAATGGGATGTTGAATGGCAATTTAAAAATAGAATCATATGATGATAAATCTTTAGCCCATAAAAATCCGTGTTGTCTTAATTCGATTGCCGAAGGGAAATACTTGAATGATGCAAACATAAACGGCATTTGAATTAAAGCAGGAATACATCCCGCCATAGGATTAACACCGGCTTTATTGTATAACTTCATAGTTTCCTGCTGACGTTTAACAGGATCTTTGAACTTGTCATTGATTTCATTTAATTCAGGTCGCAATACTTTCATTTTTGCCTGAGAGAGAAATGATTTATAAGTAATTGGCCCCATGGCTAATTTGATGATTACCGTAAATAAGATAATTGCAATTCCATAAGAAAGGTAATTACTCAAGAAACCAAATAAAGGAACAAATATGAATTTGTTGATCCACCCGAAAATTCCCCATCCGAAAGGAATGATTTCATCAAGGTTTCTGTCGTATGCATTTAATATTTTATAATCGGCTGGACCGTAGTACCAGTTCATTTTATAATTCAGTTCTCCATTTGCAAAAGCTAATGGTAGGACAGATTTGAATGATTTTGTAAAAACCGTATCCTTTTCAGCGTCAACAATTAAATTTTCAGAGGTTAACTTAGCTTGCTTAACAGGTGTTTTTGTCAATAAAACAGAAGTAAAGAAATGTTGCTTGTAAGCAATATAAGTAAGATCTTCAATTGTTTGTTCATCTTTTGACTGTCCAAGGTAGTCGTCTTTTCCTCCTTCATACTCATACACAGCTTCCGTTAAAGTATTTTCATAAGCAACACTTTTCTCATTACGGTATGTTTTTAGGTTCCACTCTAAGTTTGCTGCATTTGTTGTATTTAAAACCGATGCCAATCCTTGAGATTGCACATCGAAATCCAACATATAATCGTCGGCTTTCAATGCATATTTGTATTCTAAGAATTGGTTTTCACCTGCTTTCAATTTCATTGAAAGTACTTGGTTCCCATCAATCTTAGTTAAAGTAGGTTCAAAGAAAACATCTTTTGTATTGATTGTTTTACCGTCTTTAGTTTGTAGAGCGATGTTTAATCCGGCGTTGTTGTCTTTAATTAACTGAACTAATTTACCGTCTTTATCGATCGATTTGAATTTCTTCAATGTTGCTTCAGTGATATAACCACCTTTATTTGCAATTTTTAAGATGATCAAATCATTTTCTAAAGTAGTGAACTCATTTTTAGCAGAAGGTAAAGCAGCAGAATAAGCAAAACCTCCTAATGAAGCCTGCAGCTCAGCAGAAACTTTAGTAGAATCACCCGTTACTGTTGCAGCAGCAACATTAGGTTTCTGACTTTGTTTTTTTGCTTTTGCAGCCTGTTCTGTTTTCGCTTTTTCAGCTTTGATTTCAGCTTCGGTAGGTTGATTTTTGTACATAAAGTACATCATAATCCCGAAAATCAACGTAAATCCAATAATTGAATTAAGATCTAATTTTTTCTGTTCCATTTTTCAAATTTTGCTCTAAGCATTAGGCTTTAAGCAGTAAGCGTTATTAGTCTTTTATTTTAGTTTTTGTTACTAAATCCATAAAAAAACAATTAGCGACTACAGAAATTCCCTATACTGAAAAGCCTTAACTTTTCGCTACTGATTGTTTTTGTTCTTTACGGCAGCTTCCACAAATTTCACAAAGATAGGATGTGGATTTGCTACAGTACTTTTATATTCCGGATGGTATTGAACACCGATAAAAAACGGGTGATCTTCTAATTCTACCACTTCTACCAATCCGGTATCAGGATTTACCCCCGATGCTTTTAAACCTGCATTTTGCAAGGCTTCTAAATACTCTCCGTTAAATTCGTAACGGTGACGGTGACGCTCCAAAATATCTGATTTACCATATATTTTATGCGCCAGTGTATTTTCCTCCAAGTGACATTTCCAAGCACCTAAACGCATAGTTCCGCCTTTGTCGGTAATATTTTTTTGTTCTTCCATCAGGTTAATCACCGGATGTGAAGTATTTTGATTCATTTCAGTTGAATTGGCATCAGCATGACCCAATACATTACGTGAATATTCAATTACGGCCATCTGCATTCCTAAACAGATTCCAAAGAAAGGAATTTTGCTTTCACGGGCATAACGTACAGTTTCGATTTTACCTTCGATACCTCTTTCGCCAAATCCCGGAGCAACAAGTATACCATCCAATCCTTTCAGTTGCTCTTCTGCCGTTTTGGCATCCAAATGTTCTGAATGAATTGATATTACATTCACTTTCGTCTCATTGGCAGCACCAGCATGAATAAAAGCTTCCAGAATTGACTTGTAAGAATCCTGTAATTCCACATACTTACCAATCAATCCGATATTGACTTCGTGCTTCGGGTTTTTCAGTTTGTGTAAGAACTCGTTCCATTGTTTTAAATCCGGAGTCGCTTTCTCGGGTAAGTCCAGCTTTTTCAAAGCTACTTTATCCAATCCTTCTTCCAACATTAAATTAGGAACGTCATATATTGTTGACGCATCAATCGATTGGATAACTGCTTCTTTTTTCACATTACAGAACAACGCTAACTTTTGACGTAAGTCTTGTGACAATTCGTGTTCGGTACGGCAAACCAGAATATCGGCTTTGATACCACTTTCCATCAAGGTTTTAACCGAGTGTTGCGTTGGCTTAGTTTTCAATTCACCAGCAGCAGCTAAAAATGGCACTAGCGTCAAATGAATAACTATACCGTTATTTTCACCTAATTCCCAAACCAATTGACGAACCGATTCGATATAAGGTAATGATTCGATGTCACCCACCGTACCACCAATTTCGGTAATCACAATATCATAGTCACCACTTTGCCCAAGCAACTGCATGCGTTCCTTGATTTCGTTAGTGATATGAGGCACTACCTGAACCGTTTTTCCAAGGAATTCGCCTCTTCTCTCCTTCTCGATTACAGAAAGATATACTCTACCTGTAGTTACATTATTCGCTTGAGAAGTAGGCACATTCAAAAAGCGTTCGTAGTGACCTAAATCCAAATCTGTTTCAGCACCATCATCCGTTACGTAACATTCTCCGTGTTCGTAGGGATTTAGTGTTCCCGGATCCACATTGATGTACGGGTCAAATTTTTGGATAGTCGTTCGGTAACCTCTTGCTTGCAATAATTTTGCTAACGAAGCGGCAATAATTCCTTTCCCTAAAGAAGAAGTTACACCTCCGGTAACAAAAATATACTTTGTTTGATTCATTGTGTTGTGTTGTGTTATTTGTTTGTGTTGTTGCCCTTTGCTTCGCTCAGGGGGAATAATTTAGTTGCTGTTTATAATATCAATTAAAAACGCGCAAAAATACAATTATTAATTGATAATAAGCAATGCCTGATTGACAATTATTCGTTAAGAAATTAAGGTTTAGGAAAGTTCCTGCGGATGTTGCGCACCAACTCTTCCAATCCGTTCAATTGTAGTTCGTACACCAGCTTTAGCTGTTCCCCTAACTGGCCTTTTGGGAAGCCTTTTCCGTTATACCAAACCAGGTAATGCTCGGGTAGATCGATAAGGTAACGACCTTCGTATTTCCCGAAAGGCATTTTAGTATGAGCGAGTTTGATAAGTTGTTCTTGATTTGTCATGATGAAAAAAGAAAAGAGAATAGATTCATTTTCTATTCTCTATATCTTTATTTTTTATTTCCAGTTAAAAACGATTTCCTTTTTAATATCCGGGTGTAGACTGTAAAACACCGGACAAGTCATTGCAGTACGTTCCAGAATGGTTTTGGTTTTCTCATCGGCTTCAAGATTCATTTGAAAAGTGACATGAATCTCGGTGATTCTTCTTGGTTCGGTTCCCATTACTTTGGTTACTTCGGCGGTGGAGCCAGAAAAGTCAACATTCATTTCTTTAGCTTTGATTCCCATAACCGTAAGCATGCAAGTCGCTAAAGCATTAGCAACAGTATCAGTTGGAGAAAAAGCTTCACCTTTACCGTTATTGTCAAGCGGTGCATCTGAAATGATTTCAGAACCAGAATTAATATGGATGGAAGACGTACGTAAGTCGCCTACATAAGTTACTTTAGAAGTCGCCATTATTTTGCTTCTTTAATTGTTAAATCAGTGTCATAGTATAAAATATGCACTCCTTTGTTCATATAGCCACCATCAGGATTCTGCACATAGTTGAATTCACTTTCCACCTGTTCAGAAGCCAGTTCCTGGAAAGTATCGATGAATGATTTTTCCTGACTAAGGCGTAATAACACATCAAATGTTACATCAAAACCACGAGTTGCGAACTGATTTGGCAGTACACGATTCTTCTTCTTGAAGTTATTTTCGAAGATCTCCGCTTCAGCTGTTTTATTTGGTCTTGATGCTGATGGATAGTGCATTTTCAGTTTAGTCAATCGGTTCATTTGAATCTCTTCAAAGTCCAATGCTTCGTTTTCACCCAAAATTACCAAATTGATTTGGAAATCCTTCAGCGAAGCCATCAAAGCTGTCGTGGTACTCAAAATCAGGTTGGTCTTTTCTGTTTCCATCACCACATAATTCATTTTATCCTTCACCAAAAGAGACTTCATCTGTACTACATCCAATCCGCCTTGAGCGTTGAAAGCAGCAAACCGCACGTCTTTATGATTGACTTCAATGTACTGTTTAACCGATGCTTTTTTAGGATCAATAACCGCAAGTATATTACCCCCTTTTTGACGCATAAAATCAAACATTGCCTGCTTGATATCGTCAGGCATGGTAGTGGCTTGAATCAAGTTCGGGAATTTTTTATCGTAATCTTTTGAAAGAGGCGAAATAACCGGAACGTTACCCAATAATGACGCTGCTTTTTCTACGTTATTCTGGTAGAATGGACCGATTACCGCATTAGCATTCTTCAGGTTGTTATTCTCAATCAGGTTCACCACATTCGATGTCGACTTCGTTTCATCAGAATCTAAAATGACTACATCTACATTCAATCCTAATACTTTAGCCGAATCAATAGCCACTAATGCACCAGCATAAAAATCAAGTGTCATGTTTAAAAACTTGTCTTTCTTAAGTCTGGATTTCGTAGAATTGATCGTATCCTGGTCCAGTTTGGCAATATTAAAAGGTAATAAAAGTGCAAGTTTCTTTTTAGTACCCACCTGAATAGATTCGGTAAGGTCGCTCAGCTCCTTTTTCACAACCGTTTTCAATTCCGGTTTAACAGGTACTTCTATAAGCATACCTTCCCTTACACCGTCTTTCAGTTCAGGATTCATTTTGATCAATTCTTCCTGAGTGATATTGAATTGTCTTGACAGACTGAACAACGTTTCTTTTGGTTGCACTGTGTACCCCATTGTAGTCAGGGTTTTTCCTACTACAGCAATTCCTTGACCTTGTGGCTTAGTTTCAACAACAGGTTCAACTTTTGGCGTTTCGGTTTTAGGAGTTTCGGTTTTGGCTACTTCTGTTTTAGCCACTTCTGTTTTTGGTCTTTCCCCTTTGATCAGTAATGTTTGACCGATTTGCAAACCACTTACGATTTCAGGGTTTTTCTTTTCCAGTTCTTCAACGGTGATGCCGTATTGCTTTGCGATACCGTATTTGGTTTCTTTGGTTTGCACCACGTGGTATACCGGCTCCTGTTTTTTAGCCTCCTGCTTTTTAGGCTCTTGTTTTTTAGCCACACCCTTTTTTGCAGTGATAGTCAGTACCTGTCCAATAGCCAAACCGTTTTTAACTTCCGGGTTGCTTTTTTCTATTTCTTCGACAGTAGTACCGTATTGTTTTGACAGCGTGTATAAAGTCTCTTTGGGTTGCACTTCGTGTTTGATCACTACTGTTGCCGCTTTATCTTCCTTTTTATCTGCTTTTTTATCCTCTTTCTTCTTGGATTCAGTAGTGGCTTTACCAGACAATGCAATAACCAGCATGGTATTTTCATCCACTCCTTTTTGTGCATCCGGGTTGAGTTTATAGATATCACCGGGAGTCACGTTGTATTTTTTGGCTATCTGTGTAACGGTTTCCCCTTTAGCCACTTTATGTTTTACCACATTCTGTGCAAAGGAAAGCTGCATACCCAACACTATTAACCAAACTAATTTCTTCATTGTTCTTTCTTTTTAAATCTGCTTTTTCGCGG
>DATEDY010000072.1:0-5640 GCA_035281405.1 Flavobacterium sp. | reverse complement strand
GTCACTTAACCAGATGGACATGAATGTGGTAATGTATCCTGAAATAACTGGAGAAGCAAAAAAGAAATCCGACGATAATAGGGCTAATGTAAAAATGGATACGGAACAATACGACAGTAATAAACTTTCTGATATTGTTACATTGAATTATGCCATGCTTAAATCGCCAACCAAGACAAATCTCCCAAAAGATGCACCAGTAAAAGAATTACGCTTTGAGTTATCAGGGAATATGAACCGATATGTTTGGAGTTTGGACAATAAAGTAGTTTCTGAAACCGATAAAATCCTCATAAAAAAAGGTGAAAATGTTAGGATTGTATTGTATAACGGATCGATGATGCGACATCCGATGCACTTACACGGACATGACTTTAGGGTAATCAATGGGCAAGGGGATTATGCTCCGCTGAAGAATATCATTGACATTATGCCAATGGAAACCGATACAATTGAGTTTAATGCGAATGTTGAAGGCGATTGGTTTTTTCATTGTCACATTCTTTATCATATGATGGCAGGAATGGGGCGAATATTCAGTTATGAAAATCAAGAACCCAATCCGCTAATTCCAAATCCCAAATTGGCACAACGCAAACTGTTTGCTGATGACAGAAAATTTCATTTTATGATAGAAAATGATTTTGCTACCAATGGAAATGACGGCGAAGCCATGTTGGGGAATACACGTTGGAATATTGGTACAGAATGGCGATTGGGTTATACAGATATGCATGGTTATGAAACGGAAACACACATTGGAAGGTATATTGATAGGATGCAATGGATAATGCCTTTTGTTGGTTTTGATTGGAGGTACAGAAAAATGGAAGAAGGGGAAATGGAGAAGAATGTTTTCAATCAATCCAATACTAAAGACAATCGGGCGGTATTTAGTGCCGGAATTGAATATACAATGCCAATGCTCATTAAAGCACAAGCTGAAGTATTTACAGACGGGAATTTCAGGTTGCAATTTGAACGAATGGATATCCCTCTTTCCAAACGATTACGAATGGATGTGATGTGGAATACAGACAAAGAGTATATGGCAGGTTTGCGGTATATTATTCAAAGAAATTTAGGAATCACCACACATTATGACAGTGATATGGGTATAGGTTTTGGAATGAACTTGAATTACTAAACAATTTATCATAATAAAAACCAAGTATCCGGATGATATCAACGCTTTTATGTGCAAGATGGTAATTATATAAAAATTCAAATGAATTGTATAATAGGCTCTTGCTTGATATGATGTAACTTTACAAAGTTAATAAAGGTGAAACTTAAATAGGGTTTAGGGCACATCTTCATTGATTTATAGGGGTAAATAACTGGTGATTAAGTTCTATTTTTTGTCAGTTATCTGGAAAAGGTATCTTTGAAAGAAGATACCTTTTCTGTTTTGGTATTGTCTCGTAAAGCCGTGTCACCATGCCTACTGTCAATTCTGTAATTTTCAATAGAAGTTGTGTAAAGCTTATTGCGGGTAAATTCCGAACTTTGTATAGACAATTGAGTTGAATTAAAAATAGCATTATGAAAAGGGAGCATGTATTTAGCGCTGTTTTATTGTTTTTTCTTTCATTAACATTACAATCGTGTGAGTCGGTGATTGGCTTTTTTGAAGAAGGAATGGGCTATGGAACCTTAGCATTGGCTGCTGTAATGATCATGGTCATCATTCTTTTGAGACCACTCAGAAAAAACAAAATGAGAAAAAACAAAAAAAGATTATGACCCCATAACAAGACGACACACCCGTGTTGGGTTTTGTTTGACTTTGTTTTAAAGCAACATTCAAAGCAGCATAAATTAAAGTAGTTATGAACGTAAGAGAAATTAAAAGAGTGGGGACCTATGTAATTATTGCAATAGCTTTAGGGATTGCCATTTACTTCTTTGTATTTTACCAGTCGGTTACAGATGTGAAGGATGTGAAGGTAGAAGGTTATGTTTATGATCAAACGACGAAGAAACCTATAAATGATGCAACTGTAGTCATTAATAATGAAAGGTATGCGAGTGACAAAGGACGGTCTAATTTTGATGAATATCTTGGACACGATATCATTAGATTGCGTACAGACGCATCAGGACATTACTCCACTATTATCAAGAAAAGTGCATTCCTTTGGATAGATTTTGAGAAAGAAGGGTATCAAAATACAAGTATTGACGGACAATATTCCACTAAATTGATGGTATTTACAACGCATATGAAGAAGTAATAAAACGATTTCAAACTGTCATCATCCTAAAACAAAAAACCCAGCTACATTGCCAGGTTTTTATCTTACAATTAAAAGCAACGATTACTTCAATTCCTTCAGTTTCTCTTTCGCAAACTCACTAATGTCAGTATTCTTTGCTTTGGTTAATTGCTCATAGTATTTCTTAGCACTAGCTTTGTCGTCTAATTTCAAATAACAAAGCGCGATATTGTTCAAAATGATCTCGTCTTTGTCATCCAAGGTATTGGCTTCTTTGAAAATAGCTAATGCGTTATTGTAATTTTCTTCCAGTAAATAACTCACACCCAAAGTCGATAAGATAATCGGGTCTTTTGGGAAAACAGTATTCATTTTCTCGGCAATCTTACGCATATTAACAAACGAATTGTTTTGGTATAGCGTATTCTGGTAATCCTGAACAGCCGATTTAATAAAAATGATTTCGTTATCAAGCGGTTTGTCTTCTTTCCATAACCATTTATGATTGATACTAACCGAATAGTCCAAAGTAGTCATGATGTCTTTGGTGAAATCATCCAGTTTTTTAAAATCGCCATAGGCATAAATTTTACCAAATCTTAAGTCTAATCGCTTAGGGAATTTCTGAATACCGGTTGCTAAATATTGCTGACCTAAGTCAAACCATCCGTCGTTGCGAAGATTGGTCGACTTAAGATAGCCGGCAGTTTTGTTCAATGAGTCTTTAAGCTCAAAGCTTTCTCCTTCTCCGGGATGGGCATCCAATGCCAGGATTTCTTTTCTGGATTCGGTGAAATAGAAATTAAATGCAGCAACGTATAAATTGGGATCGTTGGTGTTTTTGGATTCCCATTCTTTGATTATTTTCTCTGTTTTGGTAAAATCATGATCTTCTTTCCAGGATTTTTTGAATTGCTCAAAATAGTCTTGTCCGTAGTTGGAAAAAGATACAGCAAGAAACAGGCTAAGGATTATTTTTTTCATTGGAGATTTTAATTTGGTCAAATATAGTGATTAGTTTTTAGCGCTGAGTCCTTAGTGATGATGCTTTTTTAAGTGGTACCAATGGCTGTTTAACTGGTACAGGTCGTTGTTTAGATGGTACTGACAACTTTTTAAGTGGTACCTGTCGTTGTTTAGCTGGTACGAAAGACATTTTAAGTGGTACCAATGGCTGTTTAACTGGTACAGGTCGTTGTTTAGATGGTACTGATAACTGTTTAACTGGTACTGACAACTTTTTAAGTGGTACCGAAGACTTTTTAGCTGGTACAGATGACTGTTTAAGTGGTACCGACAGTTTTTAGGTGGTACTAATGGTTTTTAAGTGGTACTGATGATTTTTAGGTGGTACTGATAGTTTTTAGGTGGTACTGATGATTTTTAGGTGGTACTGATAGTTTTTAGGTGGTACCGAAGACTTTTTAGCTGGAACTAATCACTTTCTAAATGGTACTAAGGACTAAGGACTCGGTACTATTTACTATTCAGATGGTACTAATCACTCATTACTGGTAACTAATCACTTTTTAAATGGTTCTAAAAGCAAGTGGCTAGTGATCTGTATTTATTTACTAATCACTAGCCACTCACAACTTATAACTCATAACTTATAATTCATAACTTATAATTCATAACTCATAACTCTTTCCTGAGCTTACTGTTCTTCTTTCCATAAAAGAAATAAATCAGTATTCCTATGGCGAGCCACACAATCAGTCGTATCCAAGTACCCAATGGCAACGAGAACATCATCAGCAAACACGTCACAATTCCTAAAATAGGTACAACAGGTACCCAAGGCGTTTTAAAAGGCCTCGGCAAATTTGGTTCTTTCTTTCTTAATATTAAGATACCGATACATACCATGACAAATGCTAATAATGTCCCAATACTGGTCATTTCACCCACCACATGAATCGGAACCAAACCCGCAAACAAGCTTATAAATGCACATAATAGCAGGTTTGATTTATATGGGGTGTTGAATTTCGGATGTAACTGCGAAAATACCTTTGGTAACAACCCATCATTACTCATGGCATAAAACACACGCGATTGTCCCAGTAAATCAACCAGTATCACCGAAGTGTAACCAATCAATATCGCCATGATAACAGCCGTGGCCAACCAAATGTAAGGTGTTTTCGCAATGGCAATGGCTACCGGGGCAGCACTGTCTTTAAATTCGGTGTAGTGTGCCAGCCCGGTCATTACATACCCGAAGGCGATGAATAAAACGGTACATACGATCAGTGAGCCAAGGATACCTATGGGCATGTTCTTTTGCGGATTTTTAGTCTCCTGTGCCATGGTTGCCACAATATCAAACCCAATGAATACAAAAAATACCACTCCGGCACCACGCAATATCCCCGAAACACCATACTCCCCGAATGTCCCGGTGTTAGCCGGTATAAACGGATGGTAGTTCTCCGGGTTGATGTATTGCCAACCTAATGCGATGAACAATAAGACCACACCCACTTTTAATGTTACCACGATAGCGTTAAACAACGCCGATCCTTTGGTTCCTCTTATAATTACAGCGGTGACCAATGCGATGATCAGTACGGCCGGAAGATTGATAATCCCACGGATGGTTTCTCCGTTTTGTCCCACAGCGGTTTCAAAAGGCGACATGACTAATTGTGGCGGTATATACAACCCGAATTTCTCTAAAAACTTGACTAAGTATTGGGACCAACTGATACCTACCGTAGCAGCGCCCACCGAGTATTCAAGGATTAAATCCCACCCGATAATCCAGGCGAACAATTCCCCAATCGTGGCATACGCATACGTATAAGCACTCCCTGAAACCGGTACCATTGAAGCAAACTCGGCGTAACACAGTGCACTGAAGGCGCAGCCCACAGCTGCAACTACGAATGACAAAATAACGGCAGGTCCGGTGTTGTTTGCTGCTGCAATCCCTGTTAACGAGAACAGTCCGGCGCCAATGATAACTCCAATTCCAATCATGATCAGATTGAAACCGCCCAAGCTTCTCTTCAAGCTGTTGGTTCCTGTGTTAGCGGCCTCTTGTTGTAAGGCTTCAATTGATTTTTTTAACATATATATAGATTTGTGCCACCCTTTTAGGGCAGAAACGTTTAAAAACGGGGCAAAGGTAAGGGAACTGATTTTTAACCTCCTGAAAATCCACCGATTAATATTCTGACCGAATGAGCGATAAGGCAGTGTTTTTCGCTCTATGCGCCTTTTGATTGATAATAATTTTGTGATATGGAAGACTCGTAACTTTTTTTGCTGAAATTCATTTTTGAATTGCAAAGCTATTAAGGTTCTAAGATCCTAACTCTCCGGGAATTTAGGAAGTCTGATAATCTAACTATCCAACGATCTAATAATCTGATAATCTGAAAATTAAGGCCCGCTTATTTCGTAACTTTATAAG
>DATEDY010000071.1:0-3740 GCA_035281405.1 Flavobacterium sp. | reverse complement strand
TCCAGTCGCAAGATTATCAAAACAAACCACACTATACTCTTTTTCCAAGAAATACTCGCAAAGGTTTGAACCTATAAAGCCTGCTCCACCTGTAATTAAAATTTTTATTTCGGAAATATTCATTTACTTTTTAAACAAGTTATCAAAAAATTCCTTTATTCTATTTCTTTTTTCCGGTATGTCGAGATATCCCTCACCATAGGCTCCGTAACCGTATCCATAGCCATAGCCATAGCCATAGCCATAGCCGTACCCGTATTTGGCTTTATTTTCAAAGCCATTAAACAAGATACTTATATTATCCAGTTCTCCTCTTTTGTGCTTATTGTTAACCAAAGTCAGCATATCTTTTCGGGTCACATTTTGTCTTACGACATATATGGTCGCATCACAATACTCTGTCAACTCCAGCGCATCGGAAACGAGTCCTACCGGTGGAGTATCCAATATTACATAGTCGTATTTTTCTTTCAGGTCTTCAATCATTTGCTTCATGGCTTCGCTCATGATCAATTCAGAAGGATTAGGAGGCACTGGACCGGCAGCAATCAAATCAAGATAAGGAATCTCAGTTTTTAGAGTAATTTCTTCCAATGTTTTCTGTCCGATTAGATAGTTAACTACACCTACGTTATTTTCGTATCCAAAATCCTGAAATATTTTTGGTTTTCGTAAATCCAAGCCAATGATTACAGTTTTCTTTTCGCTCAAAGCAAAAACAGTGGCAATATTCATGGAACAAAAAGTTTTTCCTTCTCCACTGACAGAAGAAGTCAACATTAAAACTTTGGAACCAGCCTGTTGTTTTTTATATAAAAACTGCAATGAAGATCTTACTGCTCTAAAGCTCTCAGCTAAAGCAGATTTAGGCTTTTCAAATACAGCTAAATTAGATGTCGTATGTTTTTTACCAATGACGCCTATTGTTGGGATTTTAGTTAATTTTCCAATATCCTCAGTATTTTTGATTGTATTATCCAATAATGTTAAAACAAAAATCAATAACAAAGGAATCAACAATCCCATGAATAAAGCCAATATATAATTTACGCTTGTTTTAGGACCTATTAAACCACCACCCGTATCTTTTGCAGGATCGATAAATTGAATATCTGACAAATTAGCAGCTCTGACAATATCTGCTTCGCTGCGTTTTCCAAGAAAAGAATTATAAATACTCTTATTTAAATCGTATTTACGATTGATTTTCACCAATTCCTGTTGTTGTTCTGGCAGTCTTTTAATTGTGTATTCAGCAGCATTTATTTTTCTGTTTATGGCTCCCAAATCGTATTGCATTACCACTTTTGCGGCGTCGATATTTTCTAACAAAACCTTCTTCAAAGCTTCCATCTGAGCATCAAAATCCTTGAATTTTTTATCGTTTTTGACAGTGTAAGACATTTCTGCTCTTTCAGTAGACAAATTAGTCAATTTTGCAACATTGGCAACAATATTCGGATCTTCAATACCAGCTACTGAAGGTGCGGGCAGTTTTGAAAAATCGCTATTGGTTATCAAATAATTTTTGAGTGTATTATAATAGGCAATTTTTCTATTCAACAAATCCTTTTCAACATCCAGTTCAGTTAGTTGCGAAGTGAATTTTTCTCCACCTGCTTCTACTTCATAGATATTTTTCCCGCGACTGAAATCTTTTAATTCAGCTTCGGTGTTTTTCAATTGACTTTCCATTGCAATCAAAGTACTGTCGATGAAATCGATAGTGTTTGCCGCAAACTGATTTTTCATTTGAAGTTGCTTTCTAATCAAAGCATTTACCGTTCCGTTTAAATAGTCCACCATTCTGGCTTTGTTTGTTCCGGAAAGATTTAGTCGTACAATGGAACCAGCTTTCACATCATTTTCCACATCGATTCCCTGGTAAGAAGCTACAACACCGTTAAAATCGGCGAAGCGAATCATAAAGGTTCCGTTCTCATAGAAACCCGGATTTTTGACCAACTTCAGTTTCAAATTCAAGAACGGCAGGGCTATTTGCTGGCCAATACTGTACTTCCTTTTAAACAGAGTAACTGGCACACTCGTTTGTGAATATTCATCAGAAGCATAATTATACAAAGTAGCTTTAGATTCTTCAAACGGAATGGACAATTCAAATTCTTTACTATTCAAAAAATGGATAGTTATCAGTTTACCATAAAGTTGCGGAAGGTTTTTATTTATCTCAACAGAAAAAGGCACTTCTCCATAAGCATCTTCAATAGTATATTTTCCTTCTCTAAGATATTCGATATAGTATTCCATTTCTTTAACTACATCCTCATTATGTGAACGTGATTTTATGGAAGTCATTAGAGTACTTACCTGATCAGATGTTCCTCCCCAATTGAATACCAAACTGGTGTTTGAAGTAAAAAAAGGATTGCTTTCTTCTTTATAGGCAATAGTGGTAGACATGCCATAAATTTTCTGTTTCCTGATATTTACCTGATACGCTATGGTAAAGGTGATCAACAAACTAATTAAAAACCAATACCAATAGCCGATGATTTTAGAGAACAAAGCTTTAAAATCGAGAGTACTATGCGATTCAAAAAAGGTAAAATCCTTGGTATCTAACATACTAATTAATTGTTTTTAATGATTAAATATGTAGTCAGCACTAAAGACAATGCACTAAAGATAGTAGTAAAGGACTGTAAGCCATTTGTACCGACACCCCAGGTTTTTTGTTTTAGTGGTTTGACATAAATATAGTCATTAGGTTGTATGTGGTAGTAAGGCGATTTAATAATATCCACATTGGTCAAGTCAACCGTATGGATTTCGGTACCGTGAGGATATTGTCGAATGATTACCACATCTTTTCTGTTACCAACCAAAGTAATATCACCACTATTTGCTATGGCTTCCAGAATGGTTGCTTTATCCTGAAGTAATGTTTTTGTTCCTGGCGCAGCCACTTCACCGTTAATTGTGTAGCGTAAACCGGCCAGTTTAACTGTTACGAAAACATCCGCTTCTTTATTGAAGTAGTCCTCCAGCAATCGTTTTTCTATTTTTTGTCTGATTTCGTCGAAAGTCAATCCCATAACTGCCACTTCTCCTAAAATAGGGATTCGAATATTACCATGATCATCTACTGTAAATCCATCAAAATAAAGCCCTTCCGAGCTATTTGGTGTTTTACCATCTGAGGAAACATTGAACATTTCAACCAATTTTGAATCCAATGCTTTGATTCGGATGCTTACCACATCACTTACTTTCAAACGATACGGTTTCAAAGCCATTTGTTCAATTGTTGCCGATTGATTTTTTGAATTGGCATCCTGAATGTATACCAAATCTTTGTTTGAGATACATGAAGTCATAAAAACGAATGACAACATTCCCAAAAAACTATATATTTTACTCATTATTAGCTAGAATTTCCAAAAAACAAATATAGTTGTTCATTTACAAAAAAGAAACCTTACAACGATTAAATTGCATTAAATATTGCGAAGCGAGTTCTCGAATGGAATTCGATTTACGATACTTCTTCCCAATGTAACTTCATCAGCATATTCCAATTCATCACCGACGGAAATTCCGCGGGCGATTGACGATGTAGTCACACCGGTATCTTTGATTTGTTTATAAATATAAAAATTGGTTGTATCTCCTTCCATTGTTGAGCTCAATGCGAAGATAATTTCTTCGACACCGCCGTTTTTCACCTTCTCCACCAATGAAACGATATTCAATTGGCTTGGCCCTATTCCGTCGATTGG
>DATEDY010000070.1:0-9388 GCA_035281405.1 Flavobacterium sp. | reverse complement strand
TTGCTGTTCCGAGAAGGAAATCGTGGTTTTTGATTTTTTTATCCCAAGTCAACTGACCGAAACCGATTTTTTGTTTTGCCAGATACGGGATATTACCGTAAACCGAGTTTTGATCGTGATCTGTATACGAAAACGAAAGCAACATTTTCTCTTTTACCGGCAGTTCATAGGCTCCTAAGATTTCATAGCGGCTGGTGTAAATGCTTTCTCCGTAGACTTCACTTCCGCCACGATGTTTTTTTCTCCATTGCATTTCTCCACCCCAGCGGTCTTCGTAGAAATAACGCCCTGCCATGGAGAATAGTTTTTTGCTTTTTCGGTTGAAATTCCATTTTTGGAAAACTGATATTCTATCCTGTAACGTTACATCGGTAAAGTTATCATTGTTATTATCAATCGGCTTCGAATAATTGAAGTAATTCACACCAGTTAATACCGAAACAGTCTTTCCTAAATTTGCTTTCCATCCCAAATCCAGATTTGCTTCGCCCCAGCTCGTTGAAAAACCGTCGATGGCAAAAGAAGGTGCGTTTTTAGGATTTTTGGTAATGATATTGATCAATCCGCCAACGGCTTCACTACCATATAGAGAAGAAGCAGGTCCTTTCACTACTTCGATTCTTTCCAATAGTGAATTGGGGATACCTGACAACCCATAGACTGTTGACAATCCACTTACGATAGGCATACCATCAATTAAAACCAAAGTATATGGCCCTTCCAATCCGTTGATATGAATATCGCCCGTGTTACAAACATTACAATTTAATTGCGGACGTACTCCGTTTACATTTTGCAGTGCCTCAAAGATATTCGCCGTTGGGTTTTTTTTGAAAAAAGTAGGCTTATAGACTTCAACGGGAACTGCACTTTCCAATCGGCTCACCGGTTTAAGTGTTCCGGTTACCACTACTTCATCCAGTTCATTCTGTTTTTGTTTTTGCGGAATTAAATCGAAATTTACCACAATATCCGTCGTATCCTTAATTTCGATTTTCTTTTTCTGACTTTGAAAGCTTTCAAAAACTACACTGATTTCATGGTTTCCAACACCTACATTTTCAAACATATAGTTTCCATCACTATCTGTTTTGGTTTTTTTTAATTTATCAAGAGTAACAACAACATTTCCAAAAGTTATTCCATCAGACGACACCGTTCCTTTAACGCTTTGAGCGCTTACTAAGTTGCATAATAGTAACCCTGCAACTACAATTAGATTCTTCACAATCGTGATTTTTATTATATTAAATTAATTTTTAGACAAAGCTAAAAATTAAATTTTAGAAAGCAAATATTTTAATTAAATTTGCCTTAATCAATTACTAAAGAAATGAGTAAATCATTAGAAGAAGTTCACGAATCGGTTTCGACACAAAATAAAACTTCCATTTTTCGCAAAATCTTAGCCTTTTTTGGTCCTGCCTACCTTATTAGTGTAGGTTATATGGATCCGGGAAACTGGGCAACAGATTTAGCAGGTGGTAGTCAGTTTGGTTATGCTTTGATCTGGGTTTTATTAATGAGTAACATCATGGCCTTGCTTTTACAAAGTTTAAGTGCTCGATTAGGAATTGTAACGCAGCGAGATTTAGCGCAGGCCTCAAGAGAAACCTATTCCAAGTTTGTCAACTACATTTTGTATTTCTTAGCTGAAATAGCGATTGCCGCTTGTGATTTAGCCGAAGTATTAGGAATGGCGATTGGTTTGAATTTGTTATTTGACATTTCGCTCATTAATGGCGTTTTTATTACGGTTTTGGATACCTTCTTATTATTGTTTTTAATCAATAAAGGAATACGCAAAATGGAAGCCTTCATTATTGCATTGGTAGCCATCATAGGATGTTCGTTTATATTTGAGATGATTTTTGCACAACCCGAAGTGAGTAAAATTATCTCCGGATTAGTTCCTTCCCTACCAAATGACACCGCTTTATACATTGCTATTGGTATTATTGGAGCAACGGTTATGCCACATAACTTGTATTTGCATTCTTCTTTGGTACAAACCAGAAAATTTGACCGAAGCAAACAAGGTATTAAGCAAGCATTAAAATACAACTTCATCGACTCTACTATTGCCTTGAACTTAGCCTTTTTTGTGAATGCTGCTATCTTAATTTTGGCAGCCGCCACATTTCACAAAAACGGGTATTTTGAAGTAGCCGAAATTCAGGATGCGCATCAATTGTTGGCGCCATTATTAGGAACCAAATGGGCACCCATATTATTTGCTGTAGCCTTAATTGCTGCAGGGCAAAGTTCTACAATTACCGGAACTTTAGCCGGACAGATAGTTATGGAAGGTTATTTAAACCTTCGTATTCAGCCATGGGTGCGACGTATTTTGACCCGATTGATTGCCATTGTTCCTGCGGTGATTGTCATTTCCATTTTTGGAGAAGGAGTTACCGGAAAACTACTGATATTGAGTCAGGTCATATTGAGTTTGCAATTAGGATTTGCTATTATACCACTGATTCACTTTGTGAGTGATAAATCCAAGATGAAAGGGTTTCATATTGGTATACCGACGCAAATTGCTGCCTGGATTATAGCTACTATTATTGTTTCCTTAAATGCCAAGTTGGTATTTTCAGAGATTGTTGATTTATTAAAAACTTCAGAGAATCCGACGCTACTTTGGTTTACTGTTGTTCCATTAGCGATTGGATTTTTACTATTGCTTTTGTACATCGTTTTCAAACCATTTATATCGAAGTCAAAACTGGATATGCTGAATCATTCACCGCATCATTTGAAATTGCAATTTTCAACAACGGCAACTCAGTCTAAAAAAGACATCGCTATTTTGGTTGATTTCTCAAATGCTGATGAAACGGCTATTAACCATGCCTTTGAATTAGGTGGAAAAGAAGCACAATACACTTTAATTCACGTAGTAGAAACAGTTGGTGCCATGATGTATGGTGAAGACATAGAAGATTGTGAAACTTCCATTGATGAAAAATTACTGGAAGAATACAAACAAATGCTGACCGAAAAAGGATTTAAAGTCGAGACTATTTTAGGCTTCGGAAAACCTAACAAAGCCATTACTAAAATTATAAATGCAGGTACATTTGATGTTTTGGTGATGGGAACTCATGGCCATACCGGTTTGAGTGATTTACTTTTCGGTACTACTGTAGACCAATTGCGTCATCAGATTTCAATTCCATTATTTATAGTAAAAAAATAACGCATGACTTTTTCAGAAGAGAATTATCTTAAAACCATATACCATTTAACTAATTTACTTGATTCGGAGATCAGTACCAATGCGATTGCCGAGAAGATGGAAACCAAAGCTTCTTCGGTGACGGATATGTTGAAAAAGCTGGCGGAAAAGAATTTAGTCAATTACAAAAAATACCAAGGTGTATCCTTAACTGAGAAAGGATTGCATTCGGCTAAAATGATTGTCAGAAAACATCGATTGTGGGAAGTATTTTTAGTAGATAAATTAGATTTCCCTTGGGATGAAGTACATGATATTGCAGAACAATTGGAACACATCAAATCAGAGAAATTAATCAATAAATTGGATGAGTTTTTAAATTTTCCGACAGAAGATCCACACGGCGATCCGATTCCCAATGCTGACGGAATGATTGTAAAAGTAGAGAAGCAATTGCTTTCTGAATTGGCAGAAAAACAAACCGGAGTTTGTGTAGGTGTTAAAGATACTTCTTCTGAATTTTTACAATATCTGGACAAACAAGAAATTGCATTGGGTTCAAAAATAGAAGTACTCTCTAAGGAAACTTTCGATTTATCACTCCGAATAAAAGTCAGCAATAAAGAGTTAATGATCTCCAATAAAATAGCAGCTAATCTTTTTGTAAAAAAAGTGTAACTTGTGGAATCAATTCTGGTTTCCAATTAAAAAAACACTTTATGAAAAAATATCTCTTATTTTTTTGCAGCACCATACTACTTACCGGATGTGCCACGGCACAAAATGACGATGTTGTCAATCAAAAACTGGATTCTAAAAAAGGGAAAGAAATTGTACTGATACAAGTTGTCAACGATTCCCGATGTCCTCAGGGTGTACAGTGTATTTGGGCTGGCGAAATCACCTTTGAAGTGGCTGCTTATGAAAGTGGAAAATTAGTGGAACAAACCCAATTAACGATAACGCCTAACAAAGAAAAAGAAGTCATCAACTGGTTTGTGAAGCATTTACCGGAAAGCAAAATGCCTTTAAAAGAAATTGGCATTTCCCCTTATCCGAAACAGGATCAGGAAATTGATCCGAAGGATTATTTCATTAAGCTGATTTATTAGTGGCAACCGCAGTCATTGCCGCAGTTCTTATCGTTCTTCTTCTTTTTGAAAAAGAATTTCTTAGCCAAAAAAGCAATAGCGATAAACAATAACCCGAAAGCGATGATTTCCTGTACCATAATTAAAAATAAATTCCTCCACCAAATTTAGCAAACTTGTAGGATGGCGATCCGATTTTAACATAATCGTAACCCAGTGAAATAAAACATCTTTTAATGTGATATCTGCCTTCTGTTTCAAATACGTTTACAGGTTTGTTGTTAATAGCACCCCATTTGGCACTTCCTGATACTGAAAATTGTTTGCTCAAATAAGCATCGGCATTAACGCCAAAACTTATGCCGGCTTTTTTAACATCATTAGCAACATACGCTGCTCCGAGCGTCCAACCGAAATTGAATTTGTTCATTCGGATTCTATCATATCCAAGGTTAAAATGAAATAATGACAGGCTGCTGCTATCGAATTGTCTACGTTCTTCCAATTGATGGTAATCGGCCTGAAGATACAGGTATTGAAAAGGTCGTATTTTCACTTCAAGATAATTCCCGTCCAACTCCTTACCATTATATAAGTAGCTATCTTCAATATCTATACGGAATTTGTTTTTTTTATTTTTCCCAAGTCCGACTATAGTATCTGCGCTTTCAAAATTCCCAGAAAATTTATCTTGATATGGATAGGGTGTTAATCGACTATACAAATGCCCTTCATTTTCATAATCACCAAAGAAAGTCCAGCCAATGCTACCGATAATAGCTTCGCCGAAAATTTCCCAAAAAAGAGAGGGTTCATCATCGTTATCGTCATTTCTTCTGTAATTCGTTTGTGTTTCAGTAGCCTTAACTCCGGCTTCTTCTGTAAGCTCTCTCTTAGATGTATCAATTTTAGTTTGTGACAATGACAAATGAGAAACACCATACAGTATAATGGTAAGCAGGAAATTCTTCAACTCCATTTAACTTAGAATCTGATAAGCGATTAGACAGACAACGTATGCAAATCCGCTCATGAAAATTAACTGAGCCAATGGCCATTGCCATGAGTTAGTTTCTTTTTTAGTAATAGCCAAAGTAGAAATACATTGCATTGCAAAGGCATAAAACAACAGCAACGACATTCCTGTTGCAAAATTGAAGATTTTATTTCCGGTTACCGGATGTACTTCGGCAGCCATTTTCTTTTTTATGGTTGTTTCTTCATTTGAATGACTTCCCACACTGTAAATTGTAGCCAAAGTTCCCACAAAGACTTCACGGGCAGCAAAAGAACTTACTACGGCAATCCCAATTTTCCAGTCGTAACCTAAAGGTTTAATTACCGGTTCGATAGCTTTTCCAACGATTCCGATATAAGAATTTTCCAATTTATAAGAAGCAACTAAATCTTCTTTTTCTCCCGAAATAGTTTTGTTTTGCAATTTCGTTTCAATGATTTTGTCAGCATTGTGAAAAGTATCATCAGGACCGTGTGAGCCTAAAAACCAAAGAATTACCGACAATGCCAAAATGATTTTACCAGCACCAAAAACGAATGATTTTGTTTTCTCCACCACATTAATGGCTACGTTTTTAAACATCGGCACTTTGTATCCCGGCATCTCAACAACGAAGTAGCTGTTGGATTTAATTTTCAGAATCTTATTTAAAATGTAGGCCGAGAAAATTGCCATTCCGAATCCTAACATGTACAGCGTCATTAGTGTTAATCCCTGAAGGTTGAAAATTCCGAATAATCTTTTATCAGGAATAATCAATGAAATTAAAATGGCATAGACGGGTAATCTTGCCGAACAGGTTGTAAACGGAGTTACCAAAATGGTGATTAATCTTTCCTTCCAGTTTTCGATATTACGTGCCGCCATAATTGCCGGAATAGCACAAGCTGTTCCTGAAATAAGCGGAACGACACTTTTACCACTAAGTCCGAAACGACGCATGATTTTGTCCATCAGAAACACCACGCGGCTCATGTAACCACTTTCCTCCAATACCGAAATAAACAAGAATAAAAAGGCAATTTGCGGAATGAAGATTACAATTCCTCCTAAACCAGGGATTATACCTTCGGCAATTAAATCGGTTAAGATTCCGGGTGAAAGATTTGCTTTGGCATAAGAACTAAGCGAAGCAAAACTTCCGTCAATAAAATCCATCGGAACACTTGACCAATCAAAAATAGATTGAAAAATAAGCATTAAAATTCCGAAGAAAATCAAATAGCCATACACTTTGTGCATCAAAATACGGTCTAATTTACTGCGAAGATCTTTAGCAGTATTGGTGTCAATTGTTTGACCTTCTTTTAGAACCTCGTTGATAAACTGATACCTTTTTATAGTTTCCTTATGCTGTAATCTTTTTAATTCATCTTTGGATTTTGTGAACGAAGGGTTAGGAAGTTCTTTTCTATCTAAATTGACAAAATTTACATCTTGCGTGATAACCAACCAAAGTTTATACAACAATTGATTAGGAAATGCCTTTCTTAGATTGCCAAAATATACCGGATCTATTTCCGAAGCATTCAAACACGGTTCGGTTGGCAAATTTTTGTAATTGACAATCAAATTTTTCAGTTCATCAATTCCTTCCTTCTTTCTGGAACTGGTTAGTGCAATTTTAGTTTTAAGTATTTTTTCCAGATATGGAATATCGAGTGTAATCCCTTTATATGACATTCGATCGGCCATATTAATTACCAAAATGGTAGGGATTTCCAAATCTTTAATTTGTGTAAAAAGCAGTAAATTTCTTTTAAGATTTTCAACTTCAGTAACCACTATGGCTACATCCGGATAGTCTTTATCGTTTTTATTCAGCAATAATTCGATTACTACGTTTTCATCCAAAGAACTTGCATTCAAGCTGTATGTTCCTGGTAAATCAAGAATGGTTGCTTTTAAATTTGAAGCTAATTTACAAACGCCAACTTTCTTTTCAACGGTAATTCCGGGATAATTCCCCACCTGTTGATTCAAGCCTGTTAATTGATTAAATACCGAAGTTTTTCCCACATTGGGATTTCCAATAAGTGCTATGTTGATATTCCCAACTTTCATTATTTACTCTCGTTAGGAATTTGAACAATGATGGCTTTTGCGGTTTCAATTCGTATGGCTAGATGAGAGTCATTTACATTCAAATACAAAGGATCTCCGAAAGGGGCTACCTGAAGCAATTGTACTTCGTTTCCTGGCAGACATCCCATTTCCAATAATTTTAAAGGTACTAAATCAATATCAAAATCTTGAATAATTCCTTTTTGGCCGATTTGTAGTTGCGCTAAATTAACTTCCACTTATTTAGATTGAATTAAGATTGCAAAAGTACTAATTAAAACGGTTCTAAATATGTTAAAAATCAAACAACAGAAATTATTCTTTTTCAGATAAAAATTGAATGTCCTGCAGTAGTTTTTCTACTTCTTCTCTTTTAGTGCCATCATAAAACCCCCGAACACGTCTTTTTTGATCAATTAAAACAAAGTTTTCTGTATGCACCATATCATACATTTCTTCAGGTTTGCCTGTTTTAACTGCTAAATATGATTTTCGGGCAATGTAATAAATGTCTTTTTTGTCACCGGTAACCAAATTCCATTTTGCATCGATTACTCCTTTTCTCTCCGCATAAGCTTTAAGAACAGCAACACTGTCTATATCTGGCGTCACCGAATGTGAAAGCAACAATACTTTTGGATTGTTCTTAATTTGTTCCTGTAACCAAACCATGTTATCCGTCATAATAGGGCAAATTGTAGGACAAGTGGTAAAAAAGAAATCAGCCACATAGATTTTACCTTCGTAATCTTTTTGGGTGATTTTCTTTCCGTTTTGATTGGTAAATGAGAAATCAGCGATATAATGTTCATTGGCGATATGCTGAATAGTAGTATCAACCAATTCAGGATTAACCATGGAAGGAGTATAAACAAGCAGGGTTTTTTTAGGCTTTAAGACCAAGTAAAACAATGCAATACAAAGAATCGAAATTAAGCTTAGTGTGACAATAAAAGTTCTGTACTTTTTTAATCGGGAAGTCATTATCGTAAATTTTAGGCAAAAATATTAAAAATCAATTGGTTAGTATTGAAAATATGTAAAAAACATTGTTAAAAGTTTCCTTATACAACAAAACATTTTTATTTTTGGCAAAACTAAACCACAAATGAAAAAAATCTACCAACTAACTTTAATTATTTTAAGTTCATTATCCGGCTTTTCACAATACAACGACAAAGCCCCATGGATGCAAAACAACAATGCATCTAAGAAAGAACAAAACTTCAACGAAATTGTAAATGCGTTCAATGAATATTGGAAAGACAGAGACCACAATGTAAAAGGATCAGGACACAAGCCATTCAAACGTTGGGAAAACTATTGGCAAAATCTGGTTAAAGAAGACGGCAACTTAATGACGTCAGAAGATCTTTGGAATGCTTGGCTTCAAAAGAGTAATTCTAAAAATGCACGTCGTGCTTTACCGGCAAGTAATTGGACTGCTACCGGTCCTTTCACACATTCCAACACAGGATCTTGGTCATCAGGACAAGGTCGCGTGAATTTTATATGTGTCGATCCTTCTAATCCAAGCACAATTTATATTGGTGCGCCAGCAGGAGGACTTTGGAAATCAACCAACAATGGTTCAACTTGGACCGTATTAACTGATAATTTACCACAAATAGGCGTTTCGGGTATTGCTGTGGATTATTCTAATCCGAATACTATTTATATAGCGACCGGAGATAAGGACTCCAGCGATACGAATTTTGCAGGAGTATTCAAATCCACTGATGGTGGTTTAACATGGAATAATACAGGCGCACTCTCAGGAACATCGTTGGCAGGGGATTTATTTATTCATCCAACAAACAATCAAATTCTTTGGTGCATTACTAACGCAGGAATCTTCAGAACAATTAATGGAGGTACATCATGGACTAATGTCAGAGCCGGTAACTTTGCACAAGGATCATTAAGACTAAAACCTTCTGACCCAACAACAGTTTATGCAGTTGATGGTGATAATTTTTATAAAAGTACAGATACCGGAGCGACATTCACTATAAATGCAGCTGGCATAGG
>DATEDY010000069.1:0-6539 GCA_035281405.1 Flavobacterium sp. | reverse complement strand
CGTGTGACAAAACCGGGAGGAAAAATAGTTATGGGCAATTGGATTCCCGGTGATCCTACTTTCGTTGCGCAAATTCTCAAAATATCGTCTGCCTATACACCACCTCCACCTGAAGGTTTTGTAAGTCCTATGCTATGGGGTGTCGAAGACAATGTGATCGAGCGCTTTAGCAGTGCCGGAATTGCTAAAGAAAATATAGCCTTTACCAGAGCTACTTTCACATTTAAAGCGCCATTTTCACCCTCTGAATTTTTAACGCGCTTCAAACACTTTTACGGTCCAACGATGAATGCCTTTGACGCTGCCGAACAAAACGGTAAAGCAGCTGATTTACAAAAGGAATTGGAAGATTTATTTACCTCGCAAAACAAAGGAGGACCTAATGCTACTGATATAGCAGCTACTTTTTTGAGAGTAACGGTGCAGTGTTAAAGGTTTTTTATAACTGATTTGTTTTGGGCATTTCAGACAGATAAATTTCATTGTTCATGAGGCTTTAATTCCCTAAGATTACTTTGGCAAAAGCCGCACTGTCACCGTTAAAAACATCAAAATCATTGGTATAAGTATCCAAAGAATAGCTTTCGGTTTTCTGCCAGAGAGTCCATGAAACGTTTTTCCACACCGAAGGAACTGTAGGTGTGTTACCAGGATTATAATCAGCTATCCAAAGAGGGTAATTGGCAAAAGAAGGATCATTAATTTCCGAGTTGCCAATGTTGGTATCGGTATACAAAATGGGTTTTTTTCCTGTTTTTTGCTCCAAAATCGTTAAAAACTGCAATAAGTTTTTCTGTATTGTTGATTTGCTGCATCCCTGATCGATACTGTTTTCCTCAAAATCCACTATAGGAGGAAAATCAGTAGAGGATAAATTGCCTATAGCTGCCAAATAATTATTCGCTTGTTGTGTAGGATCATCTGCACAATGATAAAAATGATACGCTCCCCGAACAAATCCTTGTTGTTTAATCATATTCCAGTTGTTCTTGAAATCTGGATCGGTATAGGTTATTCCTTCGGTAGCCTTACAGATAACAAACTCTAATTGGGTTCCTTTTTTAGTAAGGTAATCAATCTCATCTCCCTGGAAATGGGAAATGTCAATGCCTGTTATTGTATCAGTATTCTTGAATTGGGGCGATGCTTTTTTATTGCTTAATGCTACGGAAGTTAATACGCCTGCAATAATAAAAGACGCAAAGAGGTAATGTTTTGGTTTCATAGTGTGTTGTTTACAGAAACCAAAGATATAAAAAGAGCTTTTTTCTTACAAAATAATTGTGTCTTTTAAATTGTCATCGAAAACAATTGTGTTTCCGGAATTTTGCGTTGTAAACGAAGATCAAATGCCATGCAAATGTTTCGCACAAAGGGCTTGCCTTTTTCGGTTACGGTAATGGCATTAGACTGGATTATCAGCAAGCCATCGTGTTCCATTTCCTGCAGTTGTAAGAGTGTTTCGGGAAGTTCTGGGAAATACAAATGTTCGTTATCCCATGAAGTGGTAAACTGACACATTAAATTTAATATATGCCTGCGGATGATAAGATCTTCAGCTGTCAATATATGACCTTTGCATACAGGGAGTTCGTTTTTGGCCAGTCTGGCATAATAATCGTCGATGTCTTTTTCGTTTTGGGCAAAACCATACCAACTATCACTAATTGAAGATGCACCCAAACCAATCATAAGCTGGGTTTTTGAAGCGGTGTATCCCATGAAATTCCGATGAAGTTTTCCTTCTTTGGATGCTATAGACATGCGATCTTTATCCAAAGCAAAATGATCCATGCCTATTTCTTGGTATCCTTTTTTGGCTAATAATACTTTGCCTATTTCATATAATTTGCGCTTTTCTTCGTCCTTTGGAACATCTTCATCTTTAAAACCACGCTGTCCGTTGCCTTTTATCCAAGGAACGTGTGCATAACTGTAAAATGCTAACCGATCAGGAGAAAGTGACTTGGTCTTTTCAATGGTATCAATGATGTTTTCAATGCCCTGAAAAGGTAAACCAAACACTAAATCATGTGAAATAGAAGTATAGCCTATTTCCTTTGCCCAAAATGTAACTTTGGCCACATTGTGAAACGGTTGGATGCGATTGATGGCTGATTGTACCCTCGAACTGTAATCCTGCACTCCAAAACTGACACGTCTGAATCCCAAATTGTATAATGTTTGCAAATGTTCTCGAGTGGTGTTATTCGGATGGCCTTCAAAACTGAACTCGTACTCCGTTGCTATTTCAGCTTTGGTCAATATGCCTCTTATCAACAATTCCAGATTTTCAGCGGAAAAAAATGTTGGTGTACCACCGCCCAAATGGATTTCTTTAAGGATGGGTTTGTTAGGGAATAATTTACAATATAAACTCCATTCTTTTAATACAGCTTCGATGTAAGGATGTTCTACTTCGTGACGTTTAGTGATGCGTTTATGGCAACCACAAAAGGTACAAAGGCTTTCACAAAAAGGTAAGTGAATATAAAGGCTGATGCCTTCATTAGTGTTACTTTCTTCAAATGAACGAATCAGGGATTGCTTCCAATTATCAATCGTAAATCCGGCTTCATCCCAATAAGGAACAGTTGGATAACTGGTATATCTTGGCCCTGGAACATTGTATTTTTGAAGTAGTGAAACTGACATATTGTTATATTTTACAGTTTCAAAAGTAGGAGGTATAATCTCAGCCGGAAATGATATTTATCATAAAAAAAGAGAAGCGTTAACTTCTCTTTTATATTTATACTGCTTTTTGTACGACTTCAAATATGGCTCCGTCTTCGCATTTTAATGTTTTCGATGGGTACTTCATTAATAAAGCATAATCGTGTGTGGCCATGATTACCGTTTTTCCGTTTTGGTTGACTTTGCGTAACACTTCCATAACTTCAACGCTGGTTTGCGGATCAAGATTTCCGGTAGGTTCATCGGCAAGAATTAATTCAGGATCATTTAACAAAGCACGTGCAATAGCGACACGTTGTTGTTCACCACCAGATAATTGGTGCGGCATTTTATTGGCTTTGCCACCCATGCCTACTTTCTCTAAAACTTCATCGATTTTTTCCTGCATTGCAGCTTCATCTTCCCAGCCGGTTGCTTTTAAAACAAAGTGCATGTTGGCATTTACGGTTCTGTCAGGCAATAACTTAAAATCCTGGAATACAATACCAATTTTTCTTCTCAAATAAGGAATGTCATTATCTACCAAGCCATTTAAATCATAGTCTACAATAGTTCCTTCTCCGTGAGTTAATGGTAAATCAGCATACAACGTCTTCATGAAACTACTTTTACCCGAACCGGTTTTCCCAATGATATAAAGAAATTCACCGTGGTTAACTTTTAAGTTTACATCCGATAAAATAGCATTGAGTTCTTGATATATAGTAACGTTTTGTAACGATAAGATGGTTTGTGACATAGGTTTGTGATTTATTTCGTAAAAGTAAGAAGTTAACGTTCTAAAGCAAAATAAATTTTTGGCATTGTGAATAAATTAAGATACTAAACCCATTTTTTACTCGTTTTACCCAATAAGAATGTTCTATATTTGAATTCAAAATCAAACTTATGAAGAAATTATCAATTACAGTTATCTTCACTTTCATAGCTGGCAGTATGTCTTTGTCGGCACAACAATCTGAAATCTATACTAATAACTCAGTTGATTATAACCGAGCACTGACTTTATTTAAGAACAAACAATACCAGTCGGCTCAAATTATATTCGATAAAATCAAGCAAAACGAGAATGCCGATTTGGAAGCAGATTGTGCTTACTATAGTGCTAATTGTGCTTTGCAGATGAATCAGTCCAATGCTGATGAAAAAATAGAAGCTTTTATTAAAAATTATCCAACAAGCACGAAGCAAAATTTAGCACACATTGATGCTGCTACTTACTATTTCGAACAAGGGAACTATACCAAATCGCTGGAAATGTTTGATATGGTGGATGAAGGTAGTTTGACCAGTGACGAATTGGACCGATATAACTTTTACAAAGCATATAGTTTTTTCAATTCAGGAAAGAAGAAAGAAGCACGTCAGTACTTTAATAAAGTGGAAAATTCTGCTGAATACGGCTCGCAGGCAAAGTATTATTTAGGATTCTTAGCCTATGAAGGCGATAATTATGAAGAAGCGAATCAGTATTTTGAAGCTGTTTCGGGAGAAGAGAAATACAAAGAAAAACTATCGTATTTCCAAGCTGACATGAATTTCAAATCAGGAAAATTCGAGAAAGCGATTCAATTGGGCCAGGCCGCTATGGCAAAATCATCACCAGCTGAAAAATCGGAACTGAATAAAATCATGGGTGAAAGTTATTTCAACCTTAAACAATATGATAAAGCCATTCCGTATTTGAAAGAATACAAAGGAAAAAAAGGGAAGTGGAATAATACTGATTATTACCAGTTAGGTTACGCTTACTACAAGCAAAATGATTTTGAAAATGCCATTGCGCAGTTCAATAAAATCATTGGTGGTAACGATGGTGTAGCTCAAAATGCCTATTATCATTTAGGTGAAAGTTATTTGAAAACAGATAAGAAGCAACAGGCATTAAACGCGTTTAAAAATGCTTCGGAAATGGCTTTCGACTTGAAAATCCAGGAAGATGCCTATTTGAATTATGCCCGTGTAAGCTATGATATCGGAAACTCTTACCAAAGTGTTCCGGAAGTATTGAATGGTTTCATGACGAAATACCCTAATAATCCGAATAAACCTGAAATTGAAGGGTTATTGGTAAATTCGTACATCACTTCGAAAAACTATAAGGAAGCATTGGTTTTATTGGAAAAGAATAAAGCATTAGGTGCTAAAGGTGCTTACCAGAAAGTGGCTTTTTACCGCGGACTGGAATTGTTTACCGATGGTGATTATAATGCAGCTTTGGCTATTTTTAAAAAATCAATCGCCGAACAAAAAGATGCTAAATTCTCGGCACGTGCTACATTTTGGAAAGCAGAAACAGAGTATGTCTTGGATGATTTCCAAAATGCATTATTGACTTTCAAGCAATTTGTGGCTTATCCTGAAGCTAAAGATACTCCCGAATTTAAAACGGTGAATTACAATATCGCCTATTCACATTTTAAATTGAAAGAATACGAACCGGCTGCGACTTACTTTGCGAAATACACTGAAGCATCAAGAGAGGATAAAACCCGCTTAGTGGATGCGTATCTTCGTTTGGCAGATTGCCGATTTGTAACTTCAAAGTATTCATCAGCAATTGAAGCCTATGATAAAGCGATTGCATTGAAAGGTGTTGATGTGGATTATGCAGCGTTCCAAAAAGCAATTTCGTATGGTTTTGCCGGTAAAAATGAAAAGAAAATCAGCGAGTTCAATAGCTTCATCAAAAACTTCCCGGATTCACAATACCGCGATGATGCCATGTTTGAATTGGCTAATACGTATACAACTATCAATGAAACAACTTCGGCAATTAAAACGTATGAGCAGCTAATTGCAGAATACAAAAAAAGCAGTTACACCGCTAAGGCTATTTTACGTCAGGGATTGATTTATTATAATGGTGATAAAGACGAACAGGCATTAACTAAATTCAAAAAAGTGGCGGCTGAATTCCCTAAAACGGAAGAAGCTTTGGAAGCGGTTAAAACGGCTCGGTTGATTTATGTCGACAGTGGAAGAGTGGAAGAATATGCGACTTGGGTGAAATCGTTGGATTATGTGGAAGTTTCAGATGCCGAATTGGATAATGATTCTTGGGAAGCTGCCGAAAAACAATATGCACAAGGTAATACCCAACAAGCGATTGATAATTTATCAGCGTATGTGAAAAATTTTCCTAACGGATTACATTCGTTAAAAGCGAATTTCTACTTGGCGGAATCATTATATAAAAACGGCGCTACAGAAAGAGCTGTAACCAATTATGAAAATGTAATTGCGAAATCGCGTAACGAATTTACCGAGCAATCTTTAACCCGTTTGTGTGAGATTTTTGTCAAAAAAGGCGATTATACGAAAGCCATTCCGGTATTACTTCGTTTAGAAGCAGAAGCCGATTACCCACAGAATAAAACCTATGCTCAGGCTAATCTGATGAAAGGATTCTACGATACAAAGGATTATGCTAAATCTGTAGTTTATGCTGATAAAGTATTGGCTAACCCTAAAACAGATAATAAAATCAAGAGTGATGCACAAATCATTATTGCAAGATCTGCGATTCAGGTTGGTGATGAAACTAAGGCTAAAGACGCTTACGCTAAGTTGTTGAAAATCGCTAAAGGTGAATTAGCTGCCGAAGCTTTGTATTATGATGCCTATTTTAAGCATAAAGAAGGAAAATTCGATGCTTCCAATACAGCGGTGCAAAAACTGGCAAAAGAGTATTCAGGTTATAAATATTTTGGTGCCAAAGGATTGGTAGTTATGGCCAAAAATTTCTACGGATTGAAAGACAGTTTCCAGGCAACTTACATTTTGGAGAGCGTGATTAAAAATTTCCAGGATTTTGACGATGTTGTCGCTGAAGCACAAAC
>DATEDY010000068.1:0-5568 GCA_035281405.1 Flavobacterium sp. | reverse complement strand
ACAAAAAATAGCAAACACCATGAAATGCAACCATGTATTATTAAAAGAAACCGAAAACGGTCAGTTGGTCTACATAAAAAATGAAGACCACTATCAATTATCCTACAAGAACTTAAACTTTAGTTTGAGTCATCTTGAATTGGATACATTGTACAATTATTTAATATGCATAGATGCGGAATATTGGGAAGAGGAATATAAAAACTCGATTTACAAGCGTAAAATCCCGATTCCAACCACACAAAAAAACTTTATCATTCTGCTCGATCAGTTTGAACTTATAGAATTACAGTATTTACTGAGTATTGTTATTAAAGCAGATACAGGAAGAAAGATTGTTATTAATCTGCCATTTTTTTGGAATTGAAAATAACCACACCTTTATCTCAGTTTAGTTATATTATAAAAAGCGACCAAAAGGTCGCTTTTTATTCATTATCATCTTGTCTTAAAAAAATCCTCTAAATGTTCACAATTAGAAAGATCTGAATAAAACTCAGGATATTCGGAGCGTAATTTTACAAAATCATTCGGGTAATTATCCTTCGCATAATCTATCATACGCAAACACAGTGCTTTAAACTTATCTGTTTTGGCATTATCATAAGCCAATTGATAGTATTGCTGTGCCAACTTACAACTACGATAATCCACTTCATCAATATATGATTCGTTGTAAGCTTCATGATAATCTGAAGTTGATTCATATCTTCTCATCATCCAGGAATGGCCATATTGCGACATATTAGCATAACAATTTGCTACTATGAAATAATAGTAATCCCTGTCTTTTGTTTTGGGGTTATTGGCCAGTTTCAAGTACTTTATCAAATGTTGTGTTACCGATAATTTTGTCACCAAATATTTGTCTCTGTGCGGAATGAAATTCTCTGTATGCTTAAAATCATAAAACGGATTCTCCTCAAAACTATAGTATTCACCGTACTCATCTCTTTCCCAAGCATTGTAATTGTCATTCCAATACTTCTCTCCTATCGAACGAAAGGCCAATTCAGCGGCTATCAATCGGTTTTCCCGAATGTATTTAGTACCAAGCAAATCGGTTAATTGATTTTTATCCTTCAACAATTGACCATAAATAATTTTCTCAAATTCATCTTGGGTCGATTTATTTCTGTTTACCTTATTGATAATAAGCTGCATTTCTTTGGCACTGTACACAAAATCCAAATAATCAAAATACAAGGAAAAATATTTTAGATTTCCAGAATCTTTTAATCTGTTACCTTGCCAATCAACTCCTGAAGAAAAATCATAACCATCCCTATTTTCAGGAGCAAAATTCCCTAAAGAGATCAAAGCCATACCGTCAGGAATATTCCCTCTAAATTCCAATTCTCTTCCTAATGAAAAAAGAAAACGCTCATCATTTCTATACTTTAAAATTATTGATTTGATTTCGTTCTTGATTATTGCTTTGCCAAAATCTTGATTTGCCGTAACGCATAATGCTTTGATTTTCTCTATTAGTGGAAATACTTTTTCTTTAGCGTGCTTTTTTTCAAATTCCTGTATTTTGTTCAGGCATTCGTTATAATTTTTGGTAATGAATAACAACTGAATCTGCGAAGCCTTCCACAAAACCGGATTGTCAATTTTAGACAAATCTGCAGCATTCACGAAATTCAACACTTCTTGCGCATACAAACGGTCTTTTTCTGAACGGCTACGTAATGTATTGGTAGATTCCATTACACCTTCTTCATACCAACTATTTGCAAATTCAATTGATGGTAAATAATTGGTATAATAAGGTGTATATACCCAATCCTCAATCTTATTAATTTCGCGTAAAAGCAAAAAATCAAGAATTTTAGACTTAAAACTATTAACATAAATTTTTGTCAGATACTCTAAATTCGGACTGATTTTCTGCACCGATGCATAAGCATAAGCATTCGCAATTTCTTGCTTACTTTCAGCATTCTTCAAAGCTTTTTGCAAATTGAAATCATTGTGAAAGTAATAATAAGCCGCATACTTTTTTTCAGGTGAATACGCCATTATGTTAGCAACATCCATACTTGCATCTGTCTTACCAAAACTATTAAAAAACAAACTCCAGTAATACAGATAATCTTTTTTTCCGAACCTAAAATGGGTATCAAACAGTTTTGCAATTGAATCTCCATGATCAGTATAGTAATAAGTTCTTATGGCCAAAAAAGCATATTTACGTTTCAAATAACTGTTCTTTTCGTTAACAACTGCTTTCTCCAATTCTTTCAAAAAAGCCAGCTGTAGCTTATCCGAATTTGAAGCATCACGTTCCCATGTATCATCAAAAGAAAGTGTATTAATTGCTTCACATTTTTTAGCAATTTTCAAATAGTTGACAACATTCCCCATCTTATTCTGATAAAGAAAATGAACAAACTCATTCTTGGAATCGGCATTGATATCTGTGAACGTCAAAACATTCATACATTCATTGATTTCATCCAAAGAAACTTTCTTTCCGGTGAAATAATACCAATCATACACATTTGATTCATATTGATTTTGGTATTCAAAGTCAAAACCAAATAATTGTGAACTATAATGAAATGCACTAAAATCATGACAATTAAAATATCCAGGCAAAAACATTGAATACCTGATATCTTCGCCATAAGGAGAATATCCACAAGCGAAAGTTTTACTTACACTACTTAGTAAAACCGCTGTAAAAACCAGAAATTTCTTCATGAGTATATTGTTTAAAGGTATTTTCATCCAAATCGAATAAACTGATCGTTGTCGACTTATCCAAGTCAACATACTTTTTAATGATTGCTACCGCTTTATTGATATCAGCAGCCGGTACATCTTCACATTTTACTTGATCACCAATCTTTAGATAGGTATCACCGTAGTTGAAACTAGTATCCTTTTCAATTTGATACCAAAGCGGTTCGGTGTTTTTAGCAAATGTTTTGACGTCATTTGTACTTAAATCCAATAATTCGGTAAAACGATTATTCTGATAAAGCTGTGTCCAATAAAATACCGGTAATGCTACATCAATATGAACCGGATAAGATTTTTTCTCGTTCAGGTATTTTTTCAATTCTTCGATATCCAAAATAGAATTCTTTGTTTTCTTCGTCAGTGGTTTTATCAGATTATAACACATCAACGTTACTTTATCAACTGGCGGAACACCCATAATATCAGGGTATTTATAAGGATACAAACGAAGTGTGCAACTGATTTCTTTACCTGAAAGAGATTTGATTTTCTTCAACAGATAGAAATACTTGTCTTTAGTTGATTTTGTCCAATCACAATCAATTTGAATTTCGTTGTAATCAAACAATTTCTGTCCTTCTCCATATTCTTCTTTACTGTATTTATCAATCAAGAAGGTGATGTTATCTGCTAATTGGTCCAACGATTTTTCGTCATTGTATTGAAAAATACCGTTTTTAATGAAAATGGTAGGAACCACTGTAACCGAATCCAAATCATCTAATTCATATTTACCAATCCTGCTCTTTTCATAGGGAAAGTTACCTCTAGCTTCGTTATAATCGACTTCAAATAATTTGACGTATAATTTCCTGACTTTAAGATCTTTTAAATGTTTAGCATCATCATCATCAATGGAGCTATTGCTTTTCCAATAATAGAAAGCACGTTCAACATGTTCAACATTAGTGTCGTTGTTGCACGAAAAAAGGGATAATCCGATTATTATCCCCAAAAAAATACGTTTCATAAAAGAAAGGAATTAAGTGAAGTTTTATGTTTTAAAGCCATCAAAAATTATGCCTATATTAACAAGAAAAATCCATTTATTACTAAATGGATTTTTCTTTTTTTTTATTCCTTATTTGAACTGAATAATTGCGCTGTTAATTCAATGGCTTTTCCATTACATAATCATCCATTACATAACCACGACCAATATCGATCACTTCTTCATAAGCGGTATCAAATCCTTTAGCTTTATAGAATTCCTGAGCATTGTTGTACTTATTTACATTCAGGAATAAATGGGTATTCTGAGCGTCTTTGGCACGGTTTTCCACTTCGGTTAAAAGTAATTTCCCAAGTCCTTTACCTTGCGTTTGCGGCAATACATAAATTTTATGCAATTTGGTTTTACCAGAATCTTTACAGTTTACTTCATAAGCGGCGAAACCCAGATACGTTCCTTCGTCTTCTATCAGTAAAAAAACGTGGCCATTATCCATTTGTCCTTCCAATGAAGGAATGGCATAAAAGTTATCCAACATATAGTCCAATTGTTCCTTGGATAAAATCTTTCCGTAGGTATCCGGCCAGATTTTGTATGCTAAATCACGAACAACCGAAAGTTGTTCTTTACTCGCTTCAATTATTCGCATTCTTTATTTTTTTAATCTTTTCTGCTCTCTTGCCAATAAAGTATTTTTAAGCAACATTGCAATTGTCATTGGTCCAACACCACCAGGAACCGGAGTAATATGTGATGCTTTTTTAGATACATTTTCAAAATCAACATCACCAGTTATGATATAACCTTTTGGATTGTTTTCATCGGCAACACGTGTAATTCCAACGTCAACGATTACTACATCATCTTTCACCATTTCGGCTTTTAAATAATTAGGAACACCTAATGCAGTAATAATGATATCTGCCTGTGAGGTAATCTGGTTGATATTTTTAGTATGACTGTGCGTTAGCGTTACCGTAGAGTTTCCCGGAAATCCTTTACGTCCCATCAAAATACTCATCGGACGTCCCACAATATGACTACGACCAATTACAACGGTATGTTTCCCTTTAGTTTCCACATTGTATCTTTCCAATAATTCCAGGATACCGAAAGGTGTAGCAGGAATAAACGTACTCATATCCAACGCCATCTTACCGAAGTTTTCCGGATGGAAACCATCTACATCTTTGCTTGGATCAATAGCCATTAAAACCTCTTGCGTATCGATTTGATCAGGTAACGGAAGCTGAACAATGAATCCGTCTATATCATCATCTTCGTTTAGTTCTTTGATTTTTTTCAGTAATTCGGTTTCAGAAGTGGTACTTGGCATTTTGATCAAGGTAGATTCAAAACCTACTCGTTCACATGCTTTTACTTTACTACCTACATAAGTCAAACTCGCACCATCATTTCCTACAATTATTGCGGCCAAATGAGGTACTTTTTCGCCATTGACTTTCATTTGTTGTACTTCTGCAGCGATTTCATTTTTAATGTCTTCCGAAACTTTCTTCCCGTCTAAAATTTGCATTGTTTTTTTAATGTTTAAAGTTTAAAGTTTTTAAAGTTTAAAGTTGTGTTGCAGTTCTTTACACTTTAAATTATTATATAAAAAAAGGCGCGTAACCACGCACCTTATCTTTTTATCTCATTCCAGGCATTCCTTTCATTCCGCCCATCATTTTCATTAAATTCTTTCCGCCAGAACCTTGCATCATTTTCATCATTTTGCTCATTTGGTCGAATTGTTTCATCAATTGATTTACTTCTTCGATTTTACGTCCTGAACCTTTTGCGATACGTGCTTTACGTTTCACATCGATGATTGACGGTTTGCTTCTTTCGGCTGGAGTCATGGA
>DATEDY010000067.1:0-9938 GCA_035281405.1 Flavobacterium sp. | reverse complement strand
ATGTAGCGGGAACAACAGCAAACGGTGTTAACTGTGCTAATGTTGACATTTTAATCTCTACTGATGGTGGAAATACTTGGTCAACTGTTTTAGCCGCTACTCCAAACGACGGAACTCAGGCGGTTACCATTCCAAATACTGCAACTACAACTGCAAGATTAATGGTTAAAGGTTCCAACCACATCTTCTTTGATGTTTCGAACACCAACTTTACTATTACTGCCGGAACAATTGACAATACAGCTCCAACAGCTCCAACTAACTTAGCAGCATCAGGAACTACACAAACAACGACAAACTTATCTTGGACAGCTTCAACTGATAATGTAGCAGTAACAGGATATGATGTATATCAAGGCGCGACTGTAATTGGAACTACAGCTTCGACTACTTACAACGTAACAGGATTAACAGCTTCAACTGCGTATACTTTCTCTGTAAGAGCAAAAGACGCTGCTGGAAACGTTTCTGCTGCAAGCAACACGGTTAATGTAACTACTTTAGCTCCAATTGTTGACACAACAGCTCCAACAGCTCCAACTAACTTGGCGGCTTCAGGAACTACTTCTTCTTCTACTAACCTATCTTGGACAGCTTCAACTGACAACGTAGGCGTAACTGGATACGATGTATATCAAGGTGCGACTGTAATCGGAACTACAGCTTCGACTACATATAACGTAACAGGGTTAGCTGCTTCAACTGCGTATACTTTCTCGGTAAGAGCGAAAGATGCAGCAGGCAATGTATCTACTGCAAGCAATACTGTAAACGTAACAACTTCCGCAGTAACGATCACTTACTGTGCTTCTCAAGGAAACAACACAGCTGATGAAAGAATCGGAAGAGTAGCTATCGGAACCATCAATAATCCTTCAACAGGAACTGCAGGTTATGAAGATTTCACATCATTATCAACTAATATAACAAGAAGCGCTTCGTCTACAATCACTGTAACTCCAACATGGACAGGATCAACTTATGCTGAAGGATATGCTGTATTTATTGATTACAATAAAAATGGTGTGTTCACAGATTCTGGCGAAACAGTTTGGTCAACAGCTGCAACTACTACAACTCCGGTTTCAGGTTCATTTACAGTACCGGCAACAGCAACTTTAGGCACAACAAGAATGAGAGTTTCAATGAAATACAATGGAATTCCAACTTCATGTGAAGCATTCTCATACGGACAAGTAGAAGATTATACTGTAAACATCGTGGCGGGTACAGTAGACACCACAGCTCCTTCTGCTCCAACTAATTTGTCCGCTTCAGGAACTACTTCGTCATCAACTAACTTAACTTGGACAGCTTCTACAGACAATGTAGCAGTAACAGGATATGATGTATATCAAGGTGCTACTTTGAAAGCTACAGTTACAACAACTTCTTATACAGTAACAGGTTTAACAGCAGCTACTGCTTATACCTTCTCAGTAAGAGCGAAGGATGCTGCAGGTAATGTTTCAGCGGCAAGCAATACGGTTAATGTAACAACTTCATCTGTAACATTGACTTACTGTACTTCTCAAGGTAACAATACTAATGACGAGAGAATCGGCAGAGTAGCTATCGGAAGTATCAATAACGCTTCAACAGGAACAGCTGGATATGAAAACTTCACTTCCATCTCAACTAATGCAGGAAGAAGTTCTTCTCAAACCATTACAATCACTCCTACATGGACTGGAAGTGTGTACAGCGAAGGTTATGCCGTATTTATTGATTACAATCAAAATGGTGTATTTACAGATGCTGGTGAAACTGTTTGGACTAGAACAGCTTCTACAACTACTCCGGTTTCAGGTTCTTTCACAATTCCTGCAACAGCAACTTTAGGCGCTACAAGAATGAGAGTTTCAATGAAATACAACGGAGTACCAACCTCATGTGAGTCATTCACTTATGGCCAAGTAGAAGATTACACTATCAATATTACTGCTGCTGCAAGAGAAGAGGATTCTTCTGAAAGTATTGCAGTTAATAACATTAAATTGTACCCTAATCCAACAACGTCAATTTTAAATGTGACTTCAGTTTCTGAAAACGCTTCATTTAAAGTATACAATGTAATGGGACAAACAATCTTAGATGGTAAAATCAACAATGGAACAATAGATGTTTCTCGTTTAACAAATGGAAATTACATTATGGAAATTTCTGACAACGGAACTTCAACTACCAAACGTTTTATCAAAAACTAAATTAAAAACCAAACCAAACCTGAAAACGCCTTCTTAACCGAAGGCGTTTTTTCATAACCATAATTCACCAGTCATAAAATTTCAGTAATTTAGCGACACTTTCAAAAAAATTAAAAATGAAGAAACTGCTTATTTTAACTCTTGGAATCATGGGATTATCAGCAAATGCCCAAGAAGTTATGTCTCCCGAATTGCTTTGGAAATTGGGTCGTGTAACTGCACTTGGAATTTCCAAAGACGGAAAAAACATTGTATACAAAGTTGCCACTCCTTCGGTTGAGGACAACAAATCCAATTCAAAATTCTACACCATTCCTTTATTAGGAGGAAAAGCCACTGAAGTCACCGATACTAAAGAATTACTAAAAGATAAAAACATTTCGCCTGATGGATTGTACTTGCTTTCACATCAGGAAGTAAAATTAAATTCCGTTTTGGGTAAAGACGTTTATCCAGAATTGACAAAATCAGACGCCAAAGTATATGACGGTTTAGATTATCGTCATTGGGATACTTGGAGAGACGGCACTTACAATCACGTTTTCTTTGGTGGAGTTCCTGCACCAAACGTACGATTAGCACCACCTGTCGACATTATGCCTAATGAAGCTTTTGATTCACCACAAAAACCATTTGGAGGAGATGAAGATTATATTTGGTCACCAGATAGTAAAAACATTATTTACGTTTGTAAAAAGAAAGCCGGAACTGCCTACGCCATAAGTACGAATACCGATTTGTACCAATACAATATCGACACCAAAGAAACTAAAAATTTAACCGAAGGAAACTTAGGTTATGATACACATCCTACCTTTTCGCCAAAAGGAGATTTGACTTGGTTGCAAATGAAACGTGACGGTTATGAAGCAGACAAAAACGATATCATTGTAAGCTTCAAAGGAATGCACATGAATTTAACATCGGCCTGGGACGGAACTGTTGAAAGTTTTAAATGGAGTACCGATGGCAAAAAAGTATATTTCATTGCTCCGGTTGACGGAACAAAACAACTTTTTGAAGTTAACTTCCCAGGATTAACCCGAATTGCAATCACTGTAAAACAAATCACTAACGGCAATTTCGATGTAACCGAAATTATTGGTTTTAATTTGGATAAAGTTATTGTAGCCAGAAATGATATGAATCATGCTTCGGAAATTTTTTCTTATGATTTAAAGAAGAAGGTTTGGAATCAAATTACCAATGTAAACACTGACACTTACAGCAAATTAGCTTTAAGTAAAACCGAAAAAAGATATGTAACCACAACTGACGGTAAAAAAATGGTTGTTTGGGTAATCTTGCCACCCAACTTCGATGCGTCTAAAAAATACCCTACTTTATTATACTGTCAAGGCGGACCACAAAGTGCATTAACCCAATATTATTCTTTCCGTTGGAATTTCCAAACCATCGCTGCACAAGGCTATATTGTAGTGGCACCAAACCGTCGTGGTATGCCGGGTCATGGTGTACAATGGAACGAGCAAATTTCAGGTGATTGGGGCGGACAAGTAATGGATGATTATTTAGCAGCTATTGATGATGTTGCCAAAGAATCTTATGTAGACAAAACCCGTTTGGGAGCTGTTGGTGCAAGTTACGGAGGCTACTCTGTATTTCAACTGGCCGGAATTCACAAAAACAGATTCAAGACATTCATTTCACACTGTGGAATTTTCAACACCAAAAGCATGTATGGAACTACCGAAGAAGTTTTCTTTACCAACTGGGATTCAGGCGGTGCTTATTGGGAAACTGAAAACAAAACGGCACAAAAAACATATAATGAATTCAACCCGATCAACATGGTTAATAATTGGAATACGCCTATCTTAATTATACAAGGTGGAAAAGATTATCGTGTACCAATCGGGCAAGGTCAGGAAGCATTCCAAGCAGCACAACTGAAAGGAATCAAAAGTCGCTTCTTACTTTTCCCTGAAGAAAATCACTGGGTATTAAAACCTCAAAATGCCTTAGTATGGCAACGTGAATTCTTCAAGTGGCTGAAAGAAACATTATAAAATTCTAAAAAACCCAAGCTATGCTTGGGTTTTTTCTTAAATAAAAGATAAAATGATGTTAAAAACAGCTACCAGTTGTAACCTATCTCTATTTTTACCGACAAATTCACAAAAAACTGTAAATCATATGTATACAATTACTAAACCTTTTATCGTTGCAGCCTCTTTATTTATAGGCGTTACAACTTTTGCTCAGGACAATTTAGTCAATTCACTTAAAACCAATACTAGTGAAAAAAGCAAAGAATCTTTCAAATTTACTGATGTCATCAACATCGAAAACACTTCGGTAAAAAACCAAGGATCTTCAGGAACTTGCTGGAGTTATTCGGCGAATTCCTTCTTAGAATCGGAAATGATCCGTATGGGTAAAAAACCGGTAGAATTATCACAATTATTTTCTGCACGTAATGCTTATGTAGAAAAAGGGAAAACCTATGTTCGTATGCACGGAGCAGTTACTTTAGGGGACGGAGGTGCGTTTCACGATGTAATGAATATGTATAAAAAATACGGAGCGGTTCCTCAATACTTATATACCGGTTTGAATTATGGAACAGACAAAAATAAATTTGCAGAAATGGGCGCTTTATCGGAAGCATTTCTAAAAGCAGTAGTTACCAATCCAAACGGCGAGTTAACACCTAACTGGGAGAAAGCTTATGCAGCCATCATTGATTCTTATTTAGGAACAGTACCTGCATCATTCGATTACAACGGTAAAAAATATACACCGGAGACGTTTGCAAAAGAAGTAGTTGGTATTAATGCTGACGATTATGTAGAAATTTCTTCATTCAAAGAACACCCTTACTATTCAAAATTTGTATTGATGGTTCCAGACAACTGGTCGTATGATCAGGTTTACAATGTAAAAATGAATGAATTGACTGAAATCATTGACAGCGCATTGAAAAACGGATATACAGTTGCATGGGCAGGTGACGTGAGCGAGAAAAGCTTTTCATGGAAAAACGGCGTTGCTTTTGTACCTGAAAAGAAAGTAGAAGACATGACAGCAGAAGAAAAGGCAGACCTATTCAACGGACCGAAAAACGAGTTGGTTGTTACTGAAGATATTCGTCAGAAAGCGTTTGACAACTACGCAACCACTGACGATCACGGAATGCACATTGTGGGCATCTCTAAAGATCAAAACGGTAAAGAATATTATATCGTGAAAAACTCTTGGGGAGTAACTAACGACTACAAAGGTTATTTACACATGAGTAAAGAGTTTGCAAAATACAAAGCCACTGCAATCATGTTACATAAAAAAGCGGTTCCGGCAGCGATTGCTTCAAAGTTGAAACTATAATACAATCAGTATAGAAAAAAGAAAAAACCATTCGTTAAACGAATGGTTTTTTTTTAAACTTACTCTTTGATTTTACAATCAAGATAAAAGCCTATTACAAAACGTATGTTGAAGTTCCTTTATTAGGCCATGCTGTATTAGCGTAAGATACATTATCTACGTGAATTAAAGGTGATTTGATATTATTACTGAAATTCGGGTTGATAATATTGGCATTGAAACCATTTTTAACTTTTATATCGGTCAACAAGGTATTACCCATACAATACAAAAATGTCAATTTAGTATTTGAATTAAAATTTAATGTAGCCCATCTATTAGCAGAACAGTTTACTTGTTTTAACAAAGTAAATGTTGTCAGCGTGATCGAAGTCAATTTATTAGTCTGACAAAATAAATCAGTTATTTTAACATTACCATTCAGATTTAAAGTCGTCAATTGATTACCATAACACCAAACTCCCCAAAGTGTATTTGCTGCAGAAGGAAGTGTCAAGCTTGTCAACTGATTATTATGACACCAAAGTTGGTATAAATTAGTAGTTCCGGTAAGATTTATAGAAGTTAACTGATTGTTGTTGCATTCGATCACATTCAAACTAGTCATTCCTGACACATCCAAAGTTGTTAGATTATTGCTTGCAACTGCTAATTGAACAAGAGAAGTAAACGCTTTAATTCCAGTTAAATCACTAATCCCTGAATTAGTTAAAATTAACCCTCCACGACCTTGGTCAATAGTAACAAAGTTGTCAGTAAGATTTGTATCTGTTGCAGCTCCCAGGCTTATCAATTTGGCTCTGAAAGCAGCATCCGGAACATAGGTATTAACCCATGGCGCTCTATTAGCATTGCTTTTTCCTTCAATTGCATCCTCAATAGTCAAAAGATCGCTCATGAAATTTGGATAATTTGCTTTTCTGTAATCTTCCGGAGTTGGATTAGGATTAAACGTACTACCCTTCACATCAGCAGCTTGTCCAGCGTTACTTTCGGTACTATCTGTAGAACACGCTACAAGATTCAGCACAAGGGCAATCATCAGTAATTTTTTCATATTATTAATTTTAAAATTTCTCAAATATACATTTAACACTACCCAAACCAAATAAATTTTGATGGTAATTTCTTACATTTTTATTGTTTGAAATTGCAAAAAATTATCAACAAAAGTGAGAATCTTCCTATGTTAAATAGCGCAAACTTACAACACCATCAGAATCATGGGATTATCGTTTAATTCAAATCAAAACGGTTGACCAAACAATGACTATCCGGAGTAATTTTTAATTACCTTTGTATGTTTGAATTTTACAACATGACTACAACAACCATTAAAGAGTTTTACGATGAGATGTTCGGGGAGTATTGTCCCGAAGTACTCAAATATGTTGAAGAGATGGACAAAAAAGACGTAGGCCATTTCAATGTTTTTGACATTAGCGACATGTATGGTAGCTGCAAAGCAAAACCTGTGATGCCTTATAACAGAAGAACCTATTACAAAATAAGTCTGATTAAGGGTAAGAACAAAGTAGAATATGCCGATAAGACTATTGAAATAGACGACTTCGCTATTTTATTTGCTACCCCGAAAATACCCTATCGTTATACACCACAAGACAATGATCAGAAAGGCCATTTTTGTGTGTTCACCGGTGATTTCATGACCAAATCCAAAACAGGATTGATGCTTGATGAATTACCCATTTACCAACCCAATACCGATTTCATATTTCAGTTGAATCAAAAACAGTACGAAGAAATTGAAGCCATATTCATCAAGATGCACAATGAAATACGATCAGAATACCAGTTCAAGTATGATTTACTGCGCAACTACGTGATTGAATTACTGCACAACGGACAGAAGTTAAAACCGATGGATTCGTTGATAGACACTATGAACGCTTCTTCGCGAATCACTTCCCTGTTTCTCGAACTTTTAGAGCGACAGTTTCCGATAGAGTCCAGCACACAATCCTTATTATTGCGTAACCCTAAGGATTATGCTGAAACACTCAACGTACATGTCAATCATTTGAACAAAACCTTAAAAGAGCGCACCGGCAAAACCACAACAGAGATTATTACCTCAAGAATATTACAGGAATCCAAAATATTATTAAAGAACACGACCTGGAATGTTTCGGAGATTTCGAATAGTTTAGGATTTGAGGAAGTGGCTCACTTTTCCAACTTCTTTAAAAAACAATCCGGATTGTCTCCATTAGCTTTTCGGAATTGATTGTTTGAATTTTACAAAAGATAGATTGTTTCGAGCAACGGTAGACATGTAAATCTGATGCAACTTTGTACTGTAATTTAAATCATATCAAAATGACAAACAGTAACAACAAAATAGCATTGATTACAGGAGGCAGTCGAGGTTTAGGAAAGAATTCGGCATTGCAGTTAGCCCAAAAAGGATTTGACATTATCATTACGTATCAATCCCAAAAAGAAGAAGCAGCCAAAACAGTTTCAGAGATACAATCATTAGGAAGAAAAGCAGCTTTTCTTGCGTTGGATTTAGCCAACATTTCCTCTTTCGATTCCTTTGCAACCCATTTGAAAAACACACTTACAAGCGACTTTGGCGTTGAAAGATTTGATGCATTAGTCAACAATGCCGGATCAGGCTATTATGCTTCGATTAGCGAGACCACAGAAGCCGGTTTTGATGCCATGAGCGATATCCATTTGAAAGCACCATTCTTTCTGACCCAGAAATTGGTTCCATTACTGAACGACGGCGGAAGCATTGTCAACACATCATCGGGACTTTCCCGCTTCAGTTACAACGGTTATGCCGCGTATGCCATTATGAAGGCCGCCATAGACGGATTAACCCGTTATCAAGCGGTGGAATTCGGCAGTAGAAAGATACGTTCCAACTCGGTTGCCCCTGGTGCGATAGAAACCGATTTTGGTGGAGGTGCCGTAAGAGAAAACAAAGAGTTAAATCAGATGATCAGCAATTTGACACCACTAGGAAGAGTTGGTCAGCCTGATGACATTGGTGGTGTTGTGGCATTCCTTTGTTCCGATGAATCGAAATGGGTTAATGGACAAAGAATAGAAGCCTCGGGAGGAATACATATTTAACCCAAGTACAAAGCCTCTGGTAAAACAGGGGCTTTTTTATGGTTTGTAATCTTCAATGAAGACAGAAAGCAAAGGCAGATTCACACATTTCTTCCACAACAAAGCATAACACTCAACGCACAGACCTTAACACCTGTTGCACTTCATCTAACACCAAATACTAAAAGCGTAACGCTCTTTACACTAGACATAACACCAAATACATAAAGCATAACACCTTTTAAATAAGGCCTAATACCAAATACATGAAGTATAACGCTCTTTACACCTCACCTAACACTATTTACACAAGGCATAACGCCAAATGCTATTCACAATTTAAAGAAAGAAAACTGTTTAAATAAAGAGACTTTTAATCAATCTATATTCAACCGATTGATTACCATACTGCGCCTTGACACTTTCTTTAACCCTGAAGGCATTTTGCGAAAGTAAATTATAGGTTTTTATCCTCTTTTCGTTAATTAAAACAAACTGGGCATGAGAATAAACCACATTCTTATTAGCAGTTACAGCGGTATCATACAAAGTTCTAAGAGAAGTCACACTAAGTTTCGGATTTATAGGATTGTAATCGGTTTCGGAGGCAGAGATATTAACCATCAGATCAGCAAAGAATTGAATTTTAGAATTATAAGACTGATAGGATTGGCTGATAGTATTCACTTCGGGATCACGTGATTTTATGCTATTCTTGCCCCTCATCTTTTTAATGATATGCGCAACATCCAATGATTCTTTTGCTTGCTTGCCATAAGTAACTTTCACAATAGCATTAATAGGTGAAAGCATTTTTTCTATGGAATCAGGATTTTTAACAAAGACCTTCAGACGGTTTTCCACGGCTAGCGAATACGCTTGTTTCTTAACAGCCACTTCGTTATTCAGGTTTTGGATTGCAGCTATTTGTTGGTTCATTCCGGTGATACTCAGTTCCGGTTTTGCAGATTGGTAATTAGAGAAGCTTTCGAGTGCTTGTACCAGTTTTTGGGCGTTACCGATGCGGGCCCCGTATCCTCTTTCAGTATTTGAATTCATCTTGATGGGTTTAGTGGTTAACAACAAGACGATGAGGAGGCAATTATAGTGCCAAAGGGAGTTATGAGTTATGGGTTATGAGTTGTGAGCGGATACTTATTAGTGAGAATAGGTTAAAAAAAAGCCCTGATAAATCAGGGCTTAGGTATTAATTTTTAGGTTCTTTCATGACGAAAGATTCCATGAATTTTGTTGTATAGTTACCAGCTACATAATCAGCCTCGTCCATTAATTGTC
>DATEDY010000066.1:0-3502 GCA_035281405.1 Flavobacterium sp. | reverse complement strand
TTGCAGCAGAATAATATCATGACCAAACAAAACATTGATAATTTCAAAAATATTCTGACGCAACTGAAAAATCTGTTGACAAACGATTTAAAACAGTTTTTACCGAATTATAAATCGTTTTACGAAATCTTTAAACAGTTAAATCTGGTATTCTTGTTCCACCGTTGGTGTATCCAATTGTTCAATCCGGAATTATCCACTTTAGCAGAAGATCTTATCGATAGAATGGATGATATTAATGAACTGTTTTTAGAGGATCCGTTTACCGTGATTTATGAAGAAGCTAATTTGAGATGGCAGAAGTTATACAAAGATTTATTCTTTACTACTTTTTTGAAAAAACACCCGGGATTGGAACATAAAGGTGGTGTAACCAAAGGAGGAACTTTTGTGGTGGTGTATGTGGATACTACGATCTTCAAAGCGGCGGCAGCCCCTCCGATTTATACAAATCTATTGAATGCCGTTACAGCTTATAAAGACAATATTGCAATTGATCAATCAGTAAAAGATGAGTTGGCTAATAGTGTTAAGTTCACCGATTATAAGTCGCAACTTAAGAAAAAGCCGGGTCAAACAGCGGCAACAAAATGCCAGGCAGAAGCCGATAATATCAAAAACGATCTTTTGGAATTGGCACAATACAACATGGAAGCACATTATACAGCTGAAATGAGCGGATACATTCTGGAAAATATCAAAGGCGCTTTAGAGTATGAAATCGGATCGGCAAATCAAGGTGTTCCTTACCAACAAACGGTTATTGCTGATTTCTTCTTGCCTTATGCATGCTGTGGAGAAGGCAATACAATAGAAGTGAAATTTGAAAATGCAGAACCATTGACGATTACTCTTGATCCTTTGAAATTCTGTCAAAATGATCCGGAAGAATATGAAATAGTCCTTAAAGGAAATGCAGGAGGAACTTTTACAGGCACAGGTAAAGATGCTGTAACCAATGTGAGCGATAAATATTATTTACACCCGAACCATCTTTCTGTTCAACAGCCAAAAATTTACACGCTGCAATATGAAGTGGATGGCGAACTAAGTAATACAGTCGAATTCGAAATTAAAGCACCAAGCGGATTAAAATGGACCGCAGCCAGAAATCCGAGTTCTCCTAACTTATTCGTATTTACCAATGCTGTCGCTGGGGATACGCATGATTATGAATTCGATTTCGGAGACAATACATCTGATGTTATAACGAACGCAGGAACAATTACTCATTCATTTGCTTTTGATGCAACCAGTAAACAGTTCACGGTGACTATCAAACAATTGGGTGAAGTATGTGTTAACTCACAAACCATAATAGTTAAGGTAATCGGAGATTTTAATACACCTGACTTTAATACAAATGATTTTTATACAGAACAATAACTAAATAAACTAAAAAGCTATGGCAACTCATCAACAAATACTAACAAAGATTAACGGAATTACCGACAATGGGAACAATACTGCCGCTGAGGTAAGAAGTGTACTAACCGACATGCTGAATTTCAGCGGTGAAGGATTCGAATTTTCTACTCCGGATTTAGTGGATCAGTTCGGATACTACTATCATTTTTCTTTTAAAGGAATAAAAAAACAATGCTGTAATTTGTATGTTTTGATTTATTTGAAAAACACAACTACGACTGGCAATCAAAGCATTATGCATGAAATCAGCAATGAAGACTTCGAACTGTTGCGCCCGTTTATGCCGTTTTATAATTTCCGTGGTTCCGATAGTGATAACGGAATTTTAGCTTATGCAGTACCAGGTACTCAAGGAAGACCATTAACGCTGGGTTTGTGTCTGATGAGATACGAAAACAGGAATTATATCTATTTTGGAGTTGAACTTGAGCCGGGAGAATCTATTTCTACCGCGTTGGCTGTAAATTTTAAACCGTTTTCGGCACCAACTGCAGCCACAGGAAATACTAAAAAAGATATTGAAGCTTTCCTAAAAAGTTTCCGCACTGATTTTAAAACTGATACTATTAAATAACCATGTATTTAATCCAGCAAAATAGCTTTGACATACAATGTTCTTCCCAAACTTTTGGGATGGAACTGCAACAGCAGTTAAGCAATTTGCTGGAGAAGACTTTTTACCCGCAACTAGAACAGCTGTTGGTAAAGTATGATGTTCCCGGATCGCATTGGATTATTGATTTGTTAGAGGTGGAAGTACCGGATATTTCAAAAAAATATTGGAAGGAAGAGCTGATTCAGAAAGCACTGATGCAAATTGAAGAGTATTTAATCCGTAACAGTCCGAAAACCGATCTGCAGATTGCCGAATTATTAGGTAACAATACCTATACCATTCCATCAGAGGAAAAGGCAAAATTGTTGGTTTTCGATTTTTTACGAAACGGATTTCTGCCTTTGAATGCATTCTCAGATAAGATCGAGAAAATAATAGCGGGGATTGTGATCGATAAAAATTTCGTGAATCAGCTTTTGGAATTTTTTCAATCGGATCTGAAAATGGTAATGCGCTGGATTTTTTCGATTCCGGAGGAGTATAAAGTAAAAGTTTTGGCCTTCCTGCCGAGTTCTTTTAACGGATTACAGTTTACCAAAATCATTTTAAAAGAGCCGGTTTTTCAGGAAAATAAAATGAAAACAATCGTTGAAAAACTGTTTTCAAATCCGAAACATATTCAATATTGGTATGAATTAATTCAATGGGCAGACAACATAATGCGAAATGGTGTTTCTCCTCAGGAAGTATTTTCGTTCCTTAACCATTCAATGGAAAAATATTGGAATACGTCTAAAGCAGAAATCAATCAGCTATTTGAACTGGCACTTCAAAAAGGGAATACTAACGATGCAGATGTTGCTTTTTTCAAACTTTGGCAAAAACAGCTTGATGAAAAAGGAATCGATGAAGCTTCTGATGTTACTGCTGAAAGTAAAGTGATGAATGCGCTTTTGGAACAACTGCAAAATGGCAAAACTTTTTCCGAAGGTGCTGTTTTTTACGTGAACAATGCCGGATTGGTGATTCTTCATCCTTTTCTGTCGACACTTTTTGAAAAACTGGAGTTAACCAAAAGCAATGAATGGATTTCCGAACACGCAAAACAGAAAGCCGTTTTATTAACGCATTATCTGGTTTTCGGTGAGCAGGAAATAGAAGAAAATCAATTGATTTTGAATAAAATCCTTTGTGGATTGCCTATTGAGGAAGTCGTCAATACACAAATAATTCTAGAAACGGAGGATAAAGAAACGTGTATGAATCTGCTGGATGCCGTACTTGAACATTGGAGTATCATGAAAAATTCTTCAAAAGAAGCTTTGCAAGAAACATTTCTGCAAAGGGAAGGCAAGCTTGAAATTCAAATCAATGGTTTTGAAATGTGGATGGAAGAAAAAGGATACGATATTCTTTTGGAACAATTACCGTGGGGTATCGGAATGATACGAACACCATGGATGGAATATTACTTAATCTGTAACTGGAATCAGTAAAAAAGAAGGTATAAAAACTGAA
>DATEDY010000065.1:0-2955 GCA_035281405.1 Flavobacterium sp. | reverse complement strand
CCCGATTAATCCCAAAGCAGCTACGCCAAGAAATGTGGCTCTCCAACCGAATTGCTGGCCGATAAAAGTCCCGAAGGGCACTCCGGTGACTATGGCAACGGTCAGTCCGGTAAACATGATGGAAATGGCCGAAGCTCTTTTATGTGCCGGGACTAGAGCCGCAGCAATTGTCGAACCTATGGAAAAATACACCCCGTGTGCAAATCCGGTAATGATTCTGGCGATGACCAACGTGGTGAAACTCGGTGCGATGGATGCCAATCCGTTGCCCAGAATAAAAAGCAACATTAAATAAATCAGTAGTTTTTTTCGTGGAATGCTATTGGTTAAAGCGGTCAGTATTGGCGCTCCTATGGCCACACCAATGGCATAAAGACTTACCAATAACCCTGCAGAAGGAATGCTGATGTTGAGGTCGGATGCCACGGTGGGCAACAAACCTACAATTACGAATTCGGTGGTGCCTATACCAAAAGCACTAATGGTCAATGCCCATAAGGCAGCAGGGATTTTGTTGGATTCAGTATACGTTTCGAGTGTTTTGACACTGTCAATTGTTTTCATATTTGTATTGCTAAAATTAACAGTACAAAATTCAGTACAATTGACAACCTGTGCGAGGAGGTACATCAACCTTTTGATGTGAGGTAGGTCACACTTTTTAACCTTTCAGGCGACTTAGGGTTTCGCGGGTGACACCCAAATAGGCGGCCAACATCTTTTTAGGCACGCGTTGGATTAACTTGGGCAGTTTTTTGATTAGGTTGTTGTAGCGTTCTTCGGCGGTTTCGGTGAGTAACGACAAAATGCGTTGTTGTAAGGCAATGTAGCCGTAATGCGACTTTATCCGGAAGAAATTGGTCATTTTAGGCACTTCGGTACAAAGCGTCTCCCGGTCTTCTAAACGCAGGGTGAAAAATTCAGAATCTTCAATGCAATCGATAAAAATAGTAGCAGGAATCTGATTTTGGAAAGCATTGAAATCGGTTGTCCAATATTGTTCCAAAGCAAATTGAAGAATGTGTTCTTTTCCGTTGCTGTCTATGGCATACGCTTTGGTTAATCCGCTGATAATCCAAAATTCGGAGGGTACCGCTTCTTCTTTCTGAACCAGGAATTGATGCTTTTTCAGTTTTTTATATTTGAAAAATTGCGAAACATAAGACCACTCTTCCTCGGTTAGCGGTACGATTTCTTCAATATGATGGCGTAATAGCGTATATTTTTCTTCCATAATAGTGTCAACGGAAAGTGATGATCACAAAAATACTAAAATCGGTTGCAACGAAGGACAATCAATGATAGTTTATAAATAAAAAGGAGTAGGCAAGTGCTATTGGTTTTTCGTTGGCTGAGGATCTCGAAGCCATCTGATATACAAAGGACATAAAAAAAGAGCGCCATTCCTGACGCTCTTCTTCTTTTTTACAAAGTCGCTTTGTGAGTAGTGACACCTGTGATGAAAGCATCAATCTCGGCCAGCTCTTTGTTGGTACGCTCCAAATCGAGCTCTTTTTCCAGCAACGCTACAGAACCATAGCTGTCCTTGCGGTTTTCCAGAACAAATTTTTTGTACTCCAGTCGTACTTTACGTTTTAGTTCAGCCTCTTTTGTTGGACCTTCCGGCAAAACGTTGATTACTGTTTCCACTGCTGAGATTTCAGCTAAAACACCTTGCAGGACGGCATCGATTTCTACCGAAGTACTGCTGTAGTTTACTGTTAATCTTTCGTCAGCAATTTTTCTGAACGCTAAATCGGCTCTTTCCTTTTGAGCCCAGTTTAATAAGACATCGCAATCTGTTACCGATGTCAACTTGTTGAATGAATACGTCATGATATTCGTTTTAAGATTTATAATGCTTTTCTTACAAACAAGCAGCGTGCCAAAAACAGAAAAAAAGGTATTTTTTTATCCTTTTCAATGAAAAATACCATGATTTAAGGAGGGGTTTGTCACTAGTATTGGTGACTTGATCTCAAAACCGGGACGAGTGAGACGCTCGTGCCTGTGTGAGGTAATCAGGTGAAATTCAGGTATAAATACGTATTGTTTGGCTCTTGGAGTTAGGGTATATTGTTTTAGTAAACAACTAAAAACTAAAACTATTATGGCACAAATGCCTCTTAAAGATTCATTTGCAGAGACACTCCGTGAACGGATAAACAATTATTTTAAAGAAAATAAAATCTCCGTAAAAGCAAACAGAGAAATGAAAATCAAAATGCTTACCGGTGTAGTATGGTGGTCCCTTTCTTACCTGTTCATCTATTTGTTTTCTTTTGACAAATTATCTTTTTTCCTGTTGTATGTTTTTCATGGGTGGGGGCATATTTTCTTTTCTTTTAATGTTGGCCATGATGCCTTACATAATGCCATTTCAAAAAAAGGGCGTATTAATAAATTATGGGCATACAGCTATGATCTTTTAGGAGTTAATACCTATATGTGGCGGTTCATGCACCATCAGGGGCATCACTCTTGCTTAAATGTTACAGGTGAAGACATGTCGTTGGAAACAGCCGGTTTTTTCAGGCTTTCGAGCAAGCAGGAACTAAAACCCTATCATAAGTACCAACATTATTACGCTTTTATTATATATGGTTTGTATCTGTTATACTATGTGTTCTATAAAGACTTCAAATACTTTTTTGCAAAAGAAAATTTACACTTAAAGGATATTAAACATCCTGCAAAAGAATGGATCATTCTTTTTGTTGGAAAAGCGTTTTATCTTTTTTATATGCTCATCCTGCCATTATTGGTATTGCCTTTCGGATGGCCTTTTATACTCTTTACATTTGTATTTACGTTATTTATGATCGGATTGGTGATGTCTTTTACCTTTCAGACAACGCATATCATAGATTCAACCTATTTTCCGAAACACAACACAGAATATGAAAACTATGTGTATCATGTTTTTGCCACCACTGCCGATTACTCGGTTGACAA
>DATEDY010000064.1:0-19720 GCA_035281405.1 Flavobacterium sp. | reverse complement strand
AAAATGATGGTAAATTGTTTCAAAATCAGAATCTAAAATATAATCCGATTTGTCACCTCGCAAAAATAAAGTTTTTTTATCAAAATGATTTTCAAAAGGCAACGCATCTCCAATTACCGAAGTATTTTCGGTAAACACTTTTAAATTGAATCGAAAATCAAGTTGCCCCGGCTCAACCCAATACAGATTTTTCAGCAAAAACTGACGTGTTCCAAAATCATGAATATACCCTGACACAATTTCTTCTGCCTCAGCACGTGAAGGTTTTTTGGAAAAATCGACCGCATTCAAAGCTGCCAAGATGGCTTGATGATGTGGTGCATAAAATTTCGGTCCTATATCAGCCACAATTAATTTATCCACCAATTCAGGATAATTTGTCGCTAGCAACATAACCACCTTACCTCCCATTGAATGCCCTATAACATCTACTTTCTGCAGTTGATAAAATTGACAATATTCCACCACATCCTGCACCATGAATTGATAACCCCATTCTTCCGAATGAAAGCTCTTCCCATGATTCCTTAAGTCCAAAGCATGCACTTGAAAACCCTGTTCCACGTATTGCATCGACAATGTTTTCCAATTGTCAGACATCCCTAAAAACCCATGAATAATCAACAAAGGCTTCCCTTCACCTTCTATTTTTGAATGCAGCAACATATTCATTTTAATTTTTGCAGATACATATTCACAACGTTCTCCAATCCCAAATACAATGATTCGGAAATTAAAGCATGGCCAATCGAAACTTCAAGTAATCCCGGAATATTCTGATTAAAAAACTGAATGTTATCCAAACTCAAATCATGTCCGGCATTGATACCCAAATCCAACTCGTTAGCCAATTTAGCGGCAGTCACATACGGCAAAATACCATCTTTATTTCCTAAACCATACTCATGAGCAAAAGCTTCTGTATACAATTCAATTCTATCGGTTCCCGTTTCTTTAGCACCTTCAATCATTTCCAAGACAGGATCCACAAAAATAGATGTTCTGATTCCGTTTCGCTTAAATTCGTCAATAACCTCCTTCAAATATTCTTTATTTCTGACTGTATCCCAACCTGCATTGGAAGTCAGCGCTCCAATCGCATCCGGGACCAAGGTAACCTGAGTCGGTTTGCATTCCAAAACCAAATCAATAAAATTATGTTGCGGGTTTCCTTCAATATTATATTCGGTATATACCACATCCTTCAAGTCACGAGCATCTTGATATCGAATATGTCTCTCATCAGGTCTGGGATGAATTGTAATACCATGAGCCCCAAAACCTTGAATTCGTTTTGCAGCCTCTGTCACACTGGGTGTATTTCCACCACGAGAATTTCTCAGCGTGGCAATTTTATTAATATTTACACTTAATTTACAATTGTTCTGTGTCATTTTGACGTCATTTTTATATGATTCGACAAAAATACGAACTTATACAAGGTCATTCTCTTATTTTTTAATTATTTTGCAGAAGATTACTACAACATTATGAATATACTTTCTGACTATATTAATCAAGATTTTGAACCTTTTGACATCAAGGAAACGATTGCCCACGTGCAAGACTTTTTCACTGATGTTAACTTTTCTCATTTTCCCGTGATAGAAGAAGGAGTATTCATTGGCAACATTTCAAGCGAAGATGCTGATGGATTAGACTTCAGTAAAGTTTTAGCAGACTATAAATACACCTTTGAAGGTTTTTTTACCCGTAAAAACTCTGTACTACTGGATGTTTTGGATGATTTTGCAAAAAACGAATCAAATGTTATTCCTGTTTTAGACGAGCATAATAAATACATTGGCTATTACGAATTAGAAGACATCATCAAGGTTTTTAACGAAACTCCTTTTCTGAAAGAAATTGGCGCAATAATTATAGTAGAAAAAGGAATCAACGATTACTCATTTAGTCAGATTGCCCAAATAATAGAAGGTAATAACGGAAAAATATTAGGTTCTTTTATATCAAGCGCAGATGCTGAAAAAGTACAAATTACTATCAAAATAGGTGAAGGCGGATTGAATGACATCATTCAGACATTCAGACGTTATGAATATGAAATCATTTCCGAACATCAGGAAGACGATTATCTGAAAACATTAAAAGAACGTTCTGATTATTTGGATCGATACCTTAATATATAATTATGAAAGTCGCCATTTACGGACAATTTTATCAAAATGCCACTTCGCCAATCATAGAGCGATTATTATCTTTTTTACAAAACAACCAAGTAGAATTCATAATTGAAGAAAATTTCTTCAAAATGCTTACTGATAACAGTGCGATAAAAGATTATTTCCCTGTTTTTTCTTCACATAATGATTTAGACAAAAGTTTTGACATGCTCATCAGTGTGGGTGGTGACGGAACTTTTTTACGTGCCGCCACTTTAGTTCGAAATTCAGGAATTCCTATTTTAGGAATCAATGCTGGCCGATTAGGTTTTTTAGCAACTGTTCAACAGGAAAATCTGGAACGATTTTTACAAATGGTTCTAGACAAAAAGTATACTATTTCGAAACGAACGCTATTAAGTCTGAAATGTAATCCGAAGATTGACAGTATTACCGATTTGAATTTTGCAATGAACGAAGTAACTGTAAGTCGTAAAGATACCACTTCGATGATTACAATTGAAACCTATCTGAATGGGGAATACCTTACCTCTTATTGGGCTGACGGCTTAATTATTTCCACACCAACAGGGTCAACAGGTTATTCCATGAGTTGTGGTGGTCCAATCTTGACTCCGAATGCCAACAGTTTAGTACTAACACCTATCGCTCCGCATAATTTAAATGCCCGACCTATTGTTATTCCAGACAACACAACCATTAAGCTAAAAGTTTCAGGTAGAGAAGAAAATTATTTAGTATCTCTTGATTCCAGAATGGCATCGGTAAAAAACGAATCAGTGTTAACCATTAAAAAAACACCCTTCAAAATCAACATGGTTGAAATTCCCGAAGAAACCTTCTTAAAAACACTTCGCAATAAATTACTGTTTGGAGAAGACAAACGCAATTAGACCAAGGATAAATACTACATTTCACACTTTTCCGTTTTAAGTAGAATAAAATTACAAACAATTCTTGGAGAATGTAAGTTTTCACTTTGTTAAGTGGTCATAATTAGTATATTTGCAACCTATTATAAAAATGAAGAAAGTTTATCAAATCATAGCGCTTTTACTGACGGTACAATTTGCTCAGGCTCAGATCCATGAAATAGGGGTTTTTGCCGGAGGTAGCAATTTTATAGGTGATGTTGGAAAAACTGATTATATCAGTCCTAACGAACCCGCCATCGGTATTTTATATAAATGGAACAAAAGTCCGCGATTTGCATGGAGAGCATCCGCAATGCGTTCAAAAATTTCAGGCAATGATTTGGATTCCGATGTAGAAGGAAGAAAAGACAGAGGGTTTAAATTTGAAAATACGATTACTGAATTTTCAGCAGGTTTTGATTTCAATTTTTTTGATTTTGACCAACATCAGTCAGGATTTTTCTTGTCTCCCTATTTATCATCTGGAATAAGTTATTTTTTTCATGATAATTTATATGTGATAGGAAACGAATACCGTACCGATGGTAATTCAGGAAGTTTTGCACTTCCAATTATTGCGGGAGTAAAAATGAAGATTTCAAACAGTCTGATTCTAGGATTAGAAAGTGGAGCACGCTATACATTTACAGATGACATTGATGGAAGTTTTCCTAAAAAAAGCAGCCTAGAAGGCTACAAATTTGGGAACACAAATAGTAAAGATTGGTATGTATTTACAGGGATGACACTAACGTATACGTTTGGTGAAAAGCCTTGTTATTGTAGAGAATAAAATGAGCTTATTAAACAAAATTAACACAGATAATTTACCCAATCACCTAGCCATCATCATGGATGGAAACGGTCGATGGGCAAAACAAAAAGGAATGCTTCGTGCTTTTGGCCATGAAAACGGAACAAAAAGCGTACGTACTACTGTGGAATCTTGTGCCCGTTTAGGCATTAACAACCTAACCTTATATGCTTTTTCTACCGAAAACTGGAATCGTCCAAAATTAGAAGTAGAAACGCTAATGAAGCTTCTTGTCTCTTCCTTGAAAAAAGAGTTAGCAACCCTTGAAAAAAACAACATCAGGTTAAATTCAATTGGAAATTTCGAAAGTTTGCCAAAAGGCGTTCAAAAAGAACTTTCAGAAGTAATTGAAAAGACCAAAAACAATACACGCATGACATTAACTCTTGCTTTGAGCTATGGGTCAAGAGAGGAAATCTTAAATGCTGTTAAAAAAATATCAGATAAAGTTAAAAATAATATAATTTCAATTGATTCTATTGATGAATCCATATTAAATAATCATCTTTACACGCATGATTTACCTGACGTAGATCTTGTTATAAGAACAAGTGGCGAACATCGCATTAGTAACTTCCTGCTTTGGCAAATAGCTTATGCCGAGTTTTATTTTACTGATGTTTTATGGCCAGATTTCACAGATGAACATTTATATGAAGCCATTATTAGTTATCAAAAAAGAGAACGTAGATTTGGAAAAACAAGTGAACAAATTAAATAATTTATTAAGTATTACCAACAGCATTAAATTAGTGCTGTTCTTTTTATTATTAAGCCATTCGGCAACTCTGAAAGCCCAAGACAGATTAACATTTGATCAAGGCAAAACGTATATACTAAAAAAGGTTTCGGTAACAGGAAAAGTAACTTACAACGAACAGACAATTGTAACTTTTGCAGGTTTGCAAAAAGGACAATCCATAACTGTTCCAGGTGAAGAAATCACTAACTCAATCAAAAAACTTTGGAAATTAGGTCTATATGACAACGTAAATTACTATGTTGACAAAATAGAAGGCGACAGTATTTCATTAGAATTGAATCTAAATGAATTACCAAAGTTAAAAGAAGTAAAATTTGTTGGCGTTAAAAAAGGTGCCGTAGAAGGATTGATCAAAGACAACAGCTTAACACCTGAGAAAATTGTTAACGAAAATTTAGTTACTACAACCAAATTCTACATTGAAAACAAATACAAAAAAGAAGGCTTTTTCAATACAAAAGTTAACATTGCAACCGTTGAAGACACGACATCTATCAATCACGTAAACATGGTAGTTAATGTTGATAAAGGAAAAAAAGTAAAAATCAAAAAAATAAACATTACAGGTAACACGCAATTAACAGATGGCAAAGTGCGTGGAGCCATGAAAAACACAAAGCAAAAAGGCTTACTGAATCCTTTTCGATGGTTTAAAGGCTCAAAATTCATTCGCGACAAATACAAAGAGGATTTAGCAACTATTATTGACGCTTATAAAGAAAAAGGTCATCGTGATGCACGTATTATTTCTGATTCTGTAATTTACAACAAAGAGAAAAATCAGATCACTATTAATTTGAATCTGGAAGAAGGAAACAAATACTATTTCGGAGATATCAAATTCATTGGAAATACTGTTTACAGCGATAACATTTTAGCTCGTGAGCTAGGCATAAAGAAAGGCGATATTTATAATGGTATCTTATTAGACAAACGTATTGCCGACAAAACAAAACCAGACGGAGAAGATCTAACTAATTTATATCAAAATAACGGTTATTTATTTTCGAACATAAATCCTGTAGAGGTTAAAACAGCAAATGACACTATCGATATGGAAATCAGAATCGTTGAAGGTCCTTTGGCACATTTTAACAAAATTACAGTTGTTGGTAACGACAAAACAAACGACAAAGTGATCTATCGCGAAATAAGAACAAAACCTGGAGATATTTATAGCAAAGAGCAACTGGTTAGAACCATTCGTGAAATTGGTCAATTAGGCTTCTTCGATCCTGAAGCAATCAAGCCTGATTTTGAAAATGTTGATCCAGGTGCAGGAACAGTAGATATTAAGTATAATGTTGTTGAAAAAGGAGCCAGCCAAATTGAACTACAAGGTGGTTATGGTGGCGGTGGTTTCATCGGAACACTTGGATTATCTTTCAATAACTTTTCGATTAGCAACATTTTCAAGAAACACGCTTACAGACCTTTACCTATGGGTGACGGACAAAAATTATCCTTACGTTTACAAGGAAGCACTTATTTCCAAACCTATAGCTTCTCTTTTTCAGAACCTTGGTTTGGAGGAAAAAAACCTGTACAATTTTCTAGTTCGATTTCTTACAGTAAACAATACTCAAATAATTTCTCAACTAATAGAGTTGACCGTTCAAAAAGTTTCAACATCTTCTCTGTATCGCTTGGTTTAGCCAAAAGATTACAAGTTCCGGATGATTTCTTTGTATTGTCAAATTCTATCAGCTACCAACATTATGATTTAAATAATTACAACGTAGGTCTGTTCAAATTTGGTAACGGTATGTCAAGAAACTTGACTTATACTTTTGGATTATCGCGCAACAACAAAGGTATAAATCCAATTTTCCCTACCTATGGTTCTGAGTTCAATTTCAGTGCAAAATTCACACCTCCGTATTCATTATTCAATGGTGTTGATTACGCGAATCTTGAAAATTTAGAAGAATATAAAATTAAAACAAGAAGGCCGACAACAATCAATGGAGCAGATTACCCAGCAGGAACTTATTTAGATGAAAGTGGAAATCCGGTTGCTACATTCCAAGAGGCTGCAACTGATCAAGGAAGAGTTGATCAGAAAAAATTCAATTGGTTAGAATTTTACAAAATCAAATTCAAAGCAGAGTGGTATAACAAAATTTACGAAAAACTAACTTTACGCTCACTAGGAGAATTTGGTTTCATGGGAGCTTATAACCAAGATAGAGGTTTAGTCCCTTTTGAAAGATTTTACTTAGGTGGTGATGGTATGGCTAATTATTCAATGGATGGTCGTGAAACAATCCAGTTGAGAGGATATCCAAACAATTCATTGACGCCAATAGATTCTAGTGGTGAACAAATTGGAGCAACTGTATACAATAAATTCTCCCTTGAATTACGTTATCCAATTACATTAAAACAAGCTGCCTCAATTTATGCATTGACTTTTGTTGAAGGCGGAGCTGCCTTCAGTAATTTTAAAGGATACAATCCCTTCAATTTAAAACGATCTGCAGGAGTTGGTCTAAGAGTTTTCATGCCAGCTTTCGGTCTACTGGGAATAGATTTCGCACATGGATTTGATTCACTAACTCCAAATGGTGTTAAAAATGGATGGGAAACACATTTTATCATAGGTCAGCAATTTTAGTTATATTTGATACAACAATCAACATAAAACAACAAACTATGAAAAAACTTTTTTTGTTAATCATGTTTTTTGCTGCTTCAGGATTAGTTTTCGGACAATCAAAAGCAGGAATTAAAATAGGATATATTGATATGGATTATATTCTGGAAAATGTCCCGGACTATAAGGAAGCATCAAGTCAATTAGAACAAAAAGCTCAAAAGTGGAAACAAGACATTGAAGAGAAAAAAAACAATATTCAAAAGTTAAAAGAAGCTTTAAAAAATGAAAAAGCACTTTACACTAAGGAACTTATTGAAGAAAAGGAAGAGGAAATAAAATTCCTTGAAGCTGATTTAATTGACTACCAACAAAAAAGATTTGGACCTCGTGGCGATTTAGCCATTCAGAAGGAAACTATCATAAAACCAGTTCAAGATCAAGTATTCAATACTATTCAGGATATTGCCGAAGCAAAACAATACGACTTCATCTTTGATAAATCTTCTGATTTGACCATATTGTTCTCCGCAAAAAAACACAATATAAGTGATCAGGTTGTACGTGTAATCACCCGTACAGAAAAACGTGAAGAGCTAAGCAAAAAACAGCAAAAAGCTCTTGAAGAAAAGCAAGACAAACAAGATGAAGTTGACGACAATCCAGCTTTAGCAGAAAGACAGAGACTTTTGGATGAGAAAAAATCTAAAAGAGATAAAATACTGGAAGAACGCCGTAAAACAGCTGAGGAGAAGAGAAAAACGTTTGAAGAAAACAGAAAAAAACTAATTGACCAACGCAATAAACAAATTTCTGGCACAACAATTGATTCTTCTAAAACAAACGAGGCAAAACCAGTAGATGTAAAAGCAACTGATAAGCAATCTGAAAGCTATAATAAAGCCGAAGACAAAAAAATAGCTCAAGATTCTATCAAGGCAGCAAAAGAAGCCGAACGTTTAAAAGCAATTGAGAACAATAAAAAAGCATTGGAAGATCGCAGAAAAGCATTAGAAGAGAAAAGAAAAAAAGTGCTTGAAGAAAGAGAAGCGGCCCGAAAAGCAAAAGAAGAAGAATTAAAAAAGAAAAATAACTAAATTTATATTACACTAATAAATACTAAAAAGATGAAACAGATTAAAACTTTACTTATCGCAGCAGTAATGATGTTAGGAGCAAGCACTATGACTGCTCAAGTAAAAACAGCTCACATCGATGTTCAAGAGCTTTTATCTAAAATGCCAGAAATGACTTCGGCAAAAGCACAATTAGAAAAATTAAGCAAAACTTTTGATACTGAATATTCAACAATGGTAACTGAATATCAGACAAAAATGAAAAAATACGAAAGTGAAGCAGAAACTGCTACAAGAGAAATGAACGAAACTCGTGCAAAAGAAATGCAAGATATGGGTCAACGTATCCAACAATATAGAGATAGCGCTCAAAAACAATTACAAGACAAAGAAAATGAAATTGTTAAACCAATCATGGATAAAGCTAAAGCAGCTATTGTAAAAGTTGCTAAAGCTAAAGGTTTCCAATATGTAATGGATGCTTCTGCATTCATCGTTGCTGATGGTCCAAACTTATATGAAGATGTGAAAAAAGAATTAAAATTCTAATTCATCAAAATATTTTTAAAAAACTGCGTTACCTATAAGCGCAGTTTTTTTTTACATTTGTTTTTATGAGCAATACAAACCCAATAGGCTTATTTGATTCTGGAATTGGAGGCACATCAATCTGGAAAGAAATACATCAACTACTTCCTCACGAGAATACCATTTATCTTGCAGACAGCAAAAATGCTCCTTATGGAAAACGTTCCAAACAGGAAATAATTGAACTATGTTATAAGAACGTTGATTTTCTGCTGGAACAAAACTGCAAAATGATTGTTGTAGCCTGCAACACTGCCACAACAAATGCCATAAAAGAATTAAGAGCAAAATATGATGTCCCTTTTATAGGTATTGAGCCAGCCATCAAACCTGCTGCCAATCAATCAGAAACACAAACAATAGGTATTCTGGCAACAAAAGGAACCCTTAATAGCGATTTATTCAACAAGCACGTGGAAAGCTACTCAAATATTAAAGTATTAGAGCAAGTTGGTTATGGCTTGGTCGAACTTATAGAAGGTGGTAAAATAGACACTGAAGAAATGCGAAATCTTCTCAAAATTTACCTACGTCCTATGATAGCAGAAAACATGGATTACTTGGTTTTAGGATGCAGCCACTACCCTTACCTGATTCCTGAAATTAAAAAAATAATACCTCCGCATATCAAAATCATAGATTCAGGAGAAGCAGTTGCAAGACAAACAAAAACCATTTTGGAAAAAAACCACATGCTTAATACTACAACAATTAAGTCTGAAGGAATTTTTTATACCAATAGTGACGCTCAGGTTTTAAAAACCATCTTAGGCTTTGAAGAAAACGTTTTTGAAAGGGATTTTTAAACTATTTGAACCAACTTGAATACATGATATAGTTATTCGAGATGCGCTCAATCTCGCCAGCAAAATCACTTTGATCAATGTCTTTTACTTTTTTTGCCGGTATGCCTGCATATATTGTTCCTGCTTCCACAACTGTATTTTGTGTTACAACGCTACCTGCGGCAACTATGGAATTACTTTCAATGATACAGCCATCCATAACAATTGATCCCATTCCAATCAGTACATTATCCTTTACGGTGCATCCGTGAACAATGGCATTATGCCCAATGGAAACATTATTACCAATAACCGTTGGGTGTTTTTGATACGTACAGTGAATAATTGCGCCATCTTGAATATTCACTTTATTCCCTACTTTGATAAAATGGACATCACCACGTACAACTGCGTTAAACCAAACGCTACATTGCTCACCAAAAATCACATCACCAACAATGGTTGCATTTTCCGCTACATAACAATCTTCAGGTATTTGCGGATACTTGCCGTTTACTTCTTTAATAACCATAATTTACTATAAAAAACAAGTCCCGAATAAATCGGGACATACTATTATTAATTGATTGCAGGACAGTTACAGTCGTAACGTTCTCTCTTACATCCGAAATCAAATCCTAAGCTGATTTGGTGAAAACCTCCTGTTTCAAATTTGATATCACCCATAATATTTGAATACGTATAGGCGAACATAAATTTCTTATAATTAATACCCACTAAAGGAGTAATATACTGTAATTTTTGGTCTTTCAATTGATTTCCATCCAAGTATTGTGCTCCATCGAAACTTCTTCTATAAGACAAACCACCCCAAATTTTACCAAAATCCATTGTTTTGTAGACCTTTAAGTTTCCGTCAATAGATTTTTCTTTTGTTCTATCTGTCAATTGGAACATTACCGAAGGTTCCCATAATAATTTTCTTGGATTACCGAAAACATAACCTCCACTCAAGATGTATTTTCTCAAGTTATCCGACTCATAATCTGAATATAGATTTCTACTTCTAAACAATGCATTTTTTACAGTAGCGTGAACATACATATCCAAATAGTTGTATGAAGCTCCAAAGTCCACATTAAAATAAGTTGAACGTTGAATAATCCCTGCAATAATAGGATCGAAATCAGTCATATCAAAACTAGTTTCATCCAATTGATTTTGAACTAATCCTGCACTCAAACCAAACGAAAGTTGATTCAAATCCACAGTACTTCTTGAAAACATCAAATGATGTGCATACGTAATCTTAGCTCCTTTTTGTGAATGGTAACCATTTTTATCATTAAATAGAATTGCACCAATAGCTGAACCTCTTTCTCCAATTTTACCGTTAAAACTTAAAGTTTGTAAAGCCGGCGCATCATCATTACCAAACCATTGATTCCTTGCTGTCAATCTAATTTTTGAACAATTAGAAGCTCCAGCCATAGATGGATGTAGTAAATAATAGTTGTCAGTTAAGTAATCTGAATAAACAGCAATGCCTTCTTGAGAGAAGGATATTTGACAAACCAAAAGTAAAATAAGTAGTTTTATATTCTTTAGAATCATGTTTTTAGACTTTTTCAGACTCAGGACTAATCTGATAAAATTAATTAATACTAATCGTTTTTATTGAAACCGCTCAAAGATATAACTTTTTGTTATACAATGAATAAGTTGCTTCTTTTTTTTGCTGTTGGAAAAAGTTAATTAAACGATAAAAAAGCAGACAAACCTAGAAGTAAAATTATGTTTAGTAACTTTGCGGAAAAATTTCAGATGAAACTTATCACTATAAAAGAAACCTCTAATCCGAGTATTCTAAAATTTGAATTCTCGTATTTTATTTCCCCTAATCAAAGTTTTGAATTTAAAAACATTGACGAATGTGCTGATTCCGTATTAGCACAGCAATTATTTTATCTACCGTTTGTAAAAACAGTCTATATTTCAGGCAATTTCATAGCAATAGAAAAATTCAGTATTGTAGAATGGGATGATGTTAAGTTTGAAGTGGCCGAGCAATTGGAAAACTATGTTAATGCAGGTGGAGAAGTAGTTAAACCAAAGGAAGAAAATAAAAAAGTTCCCGTTACGGTTTATGCAGAAAGTACTCCAAATCCTTCCGTAATGAAATTTGTAGCGAGCAGAATTTTGACCAAAACCATTGTTGAATGTAAAAACATCGATGAAACAGAAGCTTCACCACTTGCCAGAGAATTATTCAAATTTCCATATGTAAAAGAAGTATTTATCGATGAAAACTATGTTTCGGTTACCAAATACACTGTTACAGAATGGCAGGAAATAACCAACGAAGTAAGAACCTTCATTCGTGAATTCATTGAAAAAGGCAACATAGCTGTGGATGAAACCAAAATAGTTGCTTCAGAAAAACAAGAAAAACAGCAAATCAAAAACTTTGAAAATTTAGATGTTACTTCACAAAAAATAATAAACATTATTGAAGAATATATCAAACCGGCAGTGGCTGCAGATGGAGGAAATATCCTATTTGATTCCTTTTCTGAAGCTGATAAAAAAGTAAAAGTAATTTTACAAGGAGCATGTAGTGGCTGTCCTTCTTCAACCTTTACTTTGAAAAACGGAATCGAGAACATGTTAAAGGAAATGCTTCACGATCAAGACATTAAAGTAGAAGCATTGAACGGATAGCATTTGTTTTTACAGTTTTAAATACCTAACTTTAATAGTCATTTAACTTTAAAACTGAAAAACTATGTCTGTACTAAAAGTAATCGAAGTATTATCCAATTCGAACATCAGCTGGGAAGATGCCACAGCAAAAGCAGTAGAAAAAGCATCAAAATCGGTTAAACACATTCGTTCTGCCTATGTTCAGGAGCAAAGCGCTTCTGTAGTTGACGGAAAGGTAACCGAATATCGCGTAAACTTAAAATTGACTTTCGAAATCGAATAAAATATTGCTCCTAAAACAGGTTATGCGTTTCTAAATTTGGAACGCATAACTATTTTTGTTCTAAAAAATTCGTAATATTACACTTATTAATAATCAAAAATTTGTAAAAAATGGGAATTGGAAGTTTTTTTAAAAATTTATTTGGTTCTAAAGCAAATGTAGAGGAAATCTCGGAAAAAGTTGAAAATTTTGCCGATGACGCCATTGCAAAAGCTAAAGAAAGTGCAGCGCCACTTGTAGACAAAGTAGAAGAATTTGCTGAAAAAGCAGGAGAAAAAGTAAAAGAATTTGTTCCTCAGGCTGCAGAATCTATCGACAATCTCGTTGAAACCGTAAAAGAAAAGGCTGAAGTAGTAATCGATAAGATAGAAGAATTTGCTCATGGCGCAGTAGATACTGCCAAAGAAAAAGCAGAAGGTATTGTAGACACCACCGAAGAAAAAGTTGAAAACACAACAACAACCACATCCGAAGGAACTACAGAAGAAGCAAAATAAACACAATAAAATACACATAAAGAGGTTAGTTTTCTGACCTCTTTTTCTATTAATAAAATTTAAAAAATGAACATCTATTTAGAAGCACTCAGAAAACTATTATTTGACATTTCACCCAAAATCATCACTGCATTAATTATTCTTTTTGTTGGTTTATGGGTTACCAGCATTATCACAAAAGCATTCAAAAAAATAATGCTTAGTCGAAACATCGAATTAACGTTAACCAATTTTCTGGGTAATTTGGTTTTTTGGAGTTTGAGAGTAATCGTTTTCATTGCTGTCGTATCCAAATTAGGCGTAGAAACCTCTTCTTTTGTAGCAATATTGGGAGCGGCAGGTTTAGCTGTCGGTCTTTCATTGCAGGGATCATTAGCCAATTTTGCAGGTGGAATCTTAATCATCCTATTCAAACCATTCAAATTGGGGGATAAGATTGAAGTACAGGGAGAAACAGGAAAAGTAGAAGAAATTCAAATTTTCTCCACAAAAATAACAACAGGTAATAATCAAACGGTATATATACCTAACGGACTTTTGTCAAATGGAAAAATCAAGAATTTTTCGCAATTATCAACGCAACGAACCGATTTTGAAATCATTTCAAATCATACTACCGATGTTAGTGACTTAAAAAATAAAATATCTGAAATAATTTCCAATCAGCCTTTGGTTTTAAAAGAACCTAAGCCGGAAGTTTACATATCACACTTCACAGATACTTCAGTAAATTTTATAGTAAAAATCTGGACTAATAATAGCGATGCTGCAGAAGCAAAATCAGAGATTCTGGAAAAATCAAGACAATACGTTACCTTGTAATTATTTGGTCAACATAAAATCTTTCAAATAGAAAGGCTCAAAGTAAGCGACATCAACAGTGTCGCTTTTTTGATATTTTTCAAAAGCTACTGTTCCTATTTCCTTTGCTGAAGGGTAAACAATATCATCATGAAAAACAAACTTTTCATCTGTTAAAACAGTTTTACATTTTGACGCACCATCACCAACCAGATGAATTACTTCCGAAATCCCCACATAAGAATCCTCAGTAATGATTTCTGATTCAATTGCACGCACTTTCATATGCTCATTATCAAAAACCGCAGTATAACATTCCATTCTTCTGGCGTCAATCATAGGAATAACAACTCCGCTATCAATTGTTAATTGCATGGCTAAAGTTTGCAAAGTATCTATAGCTATCAATGGTATATTCAACGAATAGCAAAGTCCTTTAGCGGCTGAAACACCGATACGCAAACCAGTATATGAACCCGGTCCTTGACTAACTGCTATCGCCTTCAAATCGGAGAAATCCAATTGAGTTTCCTTTAAGATTTCATCAATAAAAACATGTAATTTTTCGGCATGAGAATACCCATTTTCTGCAATTTCTTTACACAAAACAGTTACACCGTTTAAAGACAATGCCACCGAACAATTCTTAGTTGCTGTTTCTATTGATAGTATATAAGCCATTTACAATTATTTAAAGCGACAAAGATAATTAAAAAGAAAAGCTCGAACTAATAATAGATTCGAGCTTTTCGAGAATTAATCAATTAAATTTTAGCTTTGCTTCTTTGCTTTTTCATTTTCTGCATTCCGTTCAGCCTTGGTTTTTACACGGACTTTATCTCCTGGATTCAACTCTTTAGACACAACAGTATACGGCCCTGTCACGATAGTTTCTCCTTGTTTCAAGCCTGAAATAATCTCTATATAGGTATCATCTTGAATACCTGTTTCAACAATACGAAGTTTGACTTTATCTCCAGTTTTCACAAATACACATTCGTAACGTTTTTCATTTTTGGACTTCACTTCTTCAACCACTCCTCCATCTTCTCCATCATTAGCTTTTTCGTCTATTCCTGACATACGATTTGCAGTAGTATCTGTACGCATCACTACAGAACTTATTGGCACTGCAATGATATTTTCCTTAGTAGTTGTAATAATATCCACTGTAGCTGTCATTCCAGGGCGGAAAGGTGAAAAATTAGCCGGTTTACCCTTAATTAAATCAGCATATGACTCCTTAACAATTCTGACTTTTACTTTAAAATTTGTCACCTGATCTGCTGATAATGCAGTACTTGCAGAATTAGAAATACTGGTAACAATACCTTTAAATTCTTTTTTCAGATACGCATCCACTTCTACTTTAGCTTCGTCACCAATTTCTACTTTAACAATATCATTTTCGTTTACATCCACTTCAACTTCCATATTGTTTAAATTGGCAACGCGCATCATCTCTGTACCTGTCATTTGCTGCGTACCTAAAACTCGCTCTCCTAATTCAACATCCAATCTGGAAATTGTACCGTCAACTGGTGCATAAATAGCCGTTTTACCTAAATTTTCTTTAGATTCATTTACAGTTGCCGAAGCACTTTGCACGTTATAATAAGCTGCATCTTTTGCTGCTTGCGCACCTTCATAGGCAGCTACTGCTTTATCCCATTCTGAGCGCGAAACAATTCCTTTTTCGAATAATTTTTTGCTTCTCTCATAACTTGCTTTTGCCTCTTTGAATTGAGCATCAGCCTGGCTCAAACCTGCCTTGGTATTAGAAAGCCCAGACTTTGAACGATTCAATCCTGACACATAAAGTTCTGGATTAACCCGTACCAATAAGTCACCTTTTTTAACGGTTTGCCCTTCTTTAACCGGTAAAGCAATAATCTCACCTGATACTTCTGATGATATTTTCACTTCAATTTCGGGTTGAATTTTTCCTGTTGCAGAAACGGTTTCAATTACTGTACGTTGTGTTGCCTTGGTAATTTCAACTTCGATTCCTTCTTTATTTTCTCCAAGCGCTCCACTTTTTTTTAAGGCCAAAGCTCCAACGATAAGTACAACAGCTCCACTTAATAAAAGATATTTAGTTTTGTTAGTCATCATATTAATTTTTAATAATTGGAATTCCGAAATAGAACTCTAATATTTTGGTTCTAAATATGTAATCGTATTTTGTTCTCAACACTTCCGATTGTGCATTCACATATAAAGTTTGCGCCTGATTGTAATCAAAGACATTCATTAGTCCTACCTCATATCTTTCTTTAGCGTAAGTCATTGAATTCTCACGCGCTTCCAATGTTGTCACAGCAGCTTCATACGATTTTTGTGCTCCTTTGGTATCTGTATAAGCCGTATAAACTGTTCTTTCTAAGTCCAACTCGGATTGTTCCAGTGCGATTTTAGAACGCTCTAAAGCAATTTTAGAACGAGACACATTATTACGGACAGAAAAGCCGCTTAAAATTGGGATTTGCAATGAAACTCCGAAATTTTGTCCTTTATTATTTCCAACCTGATCAGAAAAAGAAGGAATATTAGAAGAGGGTATAAGTGTATTTTTATGCAAAACACTTGTTCCAATATTATAGTATCCCGATAAACTTGGCTGATAAGCACCTTTTGCAATTTGAATATCTTTTTCAGCAATCTGAAGATTTGTCTGTGCCAGTTTTAGTTCAGTTCTTGTTTCTTTAGCCTTGCTTAGAATGGTTTTAGGATCTTCCAGCAATACCTTGCTCAAAACCGCATCAACATTTCCTTCTGCAACATCAAATTCTTGAAAATTTTCAAGCTGAAGCAACTGTGCCAAACTCAATTTCGATATTAGCAAAGCATTTTCCGCTGCAATTAATCGTTGATTATCGGCAGCAACAGTAGCATTTACATCCAACAAATCACCTTTTGCAATTACACCAGCATCTACTAATTCTTTAGTACGTTCCATTTGTTTCGTATCGTACTGCAATTGCTGCTGTTGAACTTTTAAATTTTCTTTATTGAATAGAATTTGCAAATATGCATTTACCACATTAAGCGACACATCTTCTTTCATTTTTGTCAATTGGTATTGAGAAGCGATGATAGAAAGATTGGCTTTACGCATTTGATTCACATTTTGCAAACCTTTATAAATATCAATTCCAGCCCTAATCTCACCAGAAGAAGATTCTGTGGTTTGATCTTTTTTAATCCCTGTCAATGGGTCGACACTTAAACCTAAACTCCATCCATGACTAGCAACTCCAGTTATTGATGGCAAAAAATTCCCCAATGCATCTTTTTTACTTATCTCAGATGATTGTTTGTCTAATTCTGATTGTTTAATGGTTATATTATGCTGAATAGCATGATTTACACACTCCTCTAATGTCCATTTTTTAGATTGACTTGAAGCTGTAAACGAACTTAACAGTAATGTAAAGGCAATTATAATTCTTGGTTTTTGTATCATTTTTTTATTGAAAGTTTGACAACAACTCTTACAAATTTAACTATTTATCCATAAGACTACTGCAATATCATTTTGTTACAAATTCGCACAAATATTTTTTCAAAATAATTATACATTTGTTGACCAACTCGAAATTATGAAAAGATTTTTATTTGCCATAAGCTTCATTATGATAGGATTATTATTCAACAGTTGTGCTACATCTCAAAAAATAGAATTAATGAAACCTGAACCAGATGAAGCACTACCTATAAAATACCCTATCACTTCTTCTTATGTGAGCTTTCCTATCAGCCTAACCCTTAAAGACATTGAAAAGCAAACCAACAAAGCGTTGAACGGATTGATCTACAATGACTCCATTTTAGACGATGATAATACCGAAGTAAAAATTTGGAAAAATGCACCTATTTTAATTTCAGAAGAAAATCACAAATTAAAAACTATTGTGCCATTAAAGATTTGGGCTAAGGTAAAATACGGAACTTCGGCATTAGGGCTTAATTTATATGACATTCGCGAATTCAATTTGAACGGAACGGTAACATTGCTCAGCGACATTAAAATGAACAATTGGAAAGTAACCACTCAAACCGAACTAAAGGATATTCAGTGGTACGAAAGTCCAACAGTAGTAATAGCAGGGAGAGAAATAAAGATTACATATCTGATCAATCCTACTATCCGCATTTTCAGGTCAAAAATCGAGAGAATGATTGATGATTCCATGGGAAAAACACTGGACTTCAAGTCCAACATTTTAGAAATGATGCAAAAAGTAGCCGAACCGGTTGAAATGAGCCCAACTTATCAAACCTGGTTAAAAGTCACTCCTCAGGAATTGTATGCTACAGAAGCCAAGCTTGAAAAAAACGCGGTAAACATGAACGTAGGCTTAAAATGCCTGATGGAATCTTTTATTGGCAAAAAGCCAAAACCAGCTTATGACAAAAGCAAAATGACACTAAAACCTATAGCCAATCTACCTGACAAGGTAGTTGCCAACATTGCTGCTGTGTCAACCTACCAGGATGCTTCCCGTGTGATGAATGAAAATTTCAAAGGCAAAGTATTTGCTTCGGGTAAACGAAAAATAACCATTCAGAATGTAGAAATCTGGCACAAGAAAGGCAAAATGATTATTGCTTTAGACATGATAGGCAGCATAAACGGAAGGATATATCTTGCTGGATTTCCGCAATACAATCCTGAAACCAAAGAATTATTTTTTGATGATTTGGATTATGTTTTAGAAACCAAAAGCAAATTAATGAAATCAGCCAATTGGCTTTTTCAAAGCATGATTTTATTAAAACTCAAAGAGAATTGCCGTTATTCCATCCAACCGAATTTAGAAGAAGGCAAAAAAAATATCGTCAAATACTTGAGCAACTATTCACCTCTTCCAGGTGTGTTTGTCAATGGAAAAATGAATGATATTGTCTTTGAAAAAGTGCAACTAACCAATACAGCTATTGTTGCTTTTTTAAACATTACCGGAAACGTAAGAGTTAATATCAACGGAATGTAATTAACCTTCTTTTTTCTTGGTATACATTCTGTAAATAACGTAAGCCATTACGGCAACAAGTACGTACGGAATTGCCATTAAATACACAATACCATCGTTTACAGCTTCTCCCTGACTTGTATCACCGGAACTTTCTAAAGAAGCTCTACACATGGCACATTGTGCATTGGACACTACAGAAATCAGTAAAAAAACAATACTAAAAAAGCTATTTTTACTTTTAGTGAACATAATACGGTGAAATCATTAAGTATACAATAACTCCTGTAACAGCTACATACAACCAAATTGGGAAGGTGATTTTTGCTAATTTTTTATGCTTATCAAAACGTTGTGACAACGCACGAACATAAGTCACTAACACCATTGGAATAATCACAATTGATAATGTGATATGCGTAATTAAAATAAAGAAATAAATTGTTCTTATAATCCCTTCTCCACCATATTCAGTATGTAAAGAAGTCATATGATAAGCCACATACATTCCAAGAAAAGCAACTGACAAACCTATTGCAGTCTTCATTAAAGTCTCATGCAGTTTTCTGTTACCGTTTTTAATAGCGACTACAGCCCAAACTAACACAATAGCAGTAATTCCATTAATTGTAGCATAAATAGGTGGTAAAAAAGACAATGGTTTCACATCAAAACCAAAATCCTTCAGTTTAACTTTAAACAACAACGCCACCACCAGAGGGATTGCGATTGACAATATTGTAATCCAAACGTTATATTTTTTTTCTGTAGAATTTTCCATTATTCAGCTAATAATTTTGAGATGTCTTGTTTGATTTG
>DATEDY010000063.1:0-4081 GCA_035281405.1 Flavobacterium sp. | reverse complement strand
CGACCCTTTAATTATCATTGATGGCAAAGAGGCTTCTAAAACGGATTTAGACCAACTCGATCCCAATATTATTGATTCTGTAACCGTATTGAAAAGCGAAAAAGCAATCGAAAAATATGGAGAAAAGGGAAAAAACGGTGTAATTGAAGTTGTGACTAAAAAAAATCAGCCAACAAAATTATAATAGCCCCAATAATTTAACCTACTTATAACCGGATGGATGTATATGATAAAGTAATACGGCTAATTGATGTCAACATCATTTACTGTTTGTTTCCATTGACACTATCCCTCCTTTTAATTGAAACCGGTTTAAAGAACCGGTTTAAAACTAAGGAATCACTTAATTTTATTCGATGGATTATTATAGCCTATACACTTGTGACTTTGACTCACTATCTATACGGACTATTATTCTTTCCTGATGAGTATGCAGTCATGCAGCGTGCCACCGGTCCCTACAGAATTATTTTTTGGCTGATGACATTATGTGCCACAGTACTGCCATTATCCTTATTTTTTAAAAAACTGGCTGAAAAACCTACCTATCTGTTATTGGTTTCTGCCTTAATTAAACTAGGTGCTTTAATGGAATTTTACACGCTTACAATAATTAGTTTTCATAGGGATTATTTGCCTGAGGTCCAAAATTATGATTGGTGGAATTCACCCTTAATCAGTATACTTTTAATTTTCCTTCAGGGATTTCTTCTCGCATTATTATTGTTGGGTGGTTTTGAATTCGCTGAAAAAATGAAGCTTCGAAATTCTTCTTTGGAATAACTGAATCTTATTACAACAAAACTACAATAGAGATATGACAAAACTTTTATACCTCATCTGTATGGTGACGCTTTTTAGTTGCAATGAAAAACCTGCAGTTACTATTCCTCAAAAAACAAAAAAAACTTTACAAAAAGAAAGCAAGTATTTAGGTTTGTTGCAAAAATTCGAACCCATTTCCATTGATACTTTAAAGGTATTTTCTTCTTATGATTTTGATAATTTCAAAGGCCAAGCTCTTGACAATATAGATGTTGCCTTATTTCCAAAGGAAATAGCTGACAACTATTCCACTGATTCACCGAATCTATTTGCTTGCTACAAATTTCCACTTGATGCTACCCGAATAGGTTTGATTGCACGTACTCCAGGAGAGTATGACTCTACTTCCATCAAATTATTTGTGTATGATTCAGCAAAAGATACCTTGTCTAATTTTATCGAATTAGCCGATATTTTTGGAGATGCCGGAGATGCGATGGAAAAAACTTCATGGTTATTTAAAAATGATCATCAAAAAATACAAGCTATAATCTGGGTTCAACAATCCTACGACCATAGTGTTGAAGATATCAATGACACCATTGTAGAAAGTTGGGAAAATCACTATCTTATTGATTTATCGAAAATAAAATTTGACACCATGAATAGGAACTCGGAAGAACTCGCCAAAAAATTCAAAAAAATACTGAAATAAAACCCATATGTTTTTTTATATGCTGTTTTCGTACACCTGAACTTTTGGCTAAATTTACGTGTTGCACAATTCAATTTTTTGAATTCAGTTGTTACATATTGGTTACTAACTAAATCAGACACAATGGGAACCCGAAAAGCGTTATCAGATGAACAAAAAAAATCACTACTCGACACGTTGAAAAGCCGTTTTGAGAAGAATCGAAATCGTCATGAAAATCTTCAATGGGCTGATGTTCAAACAAAACTGGAAGCATCATTGGATAAACTTTGGTCACTCAATGAAATGGAAGCCAGTGGTGGTGAACCGGATGTTGTTGGCTATGATAACAAAACCGGAGAATTTATTTTTTATGATTGCTCTGCAGAAACCCCAAAAGGACGCAGAAGTATATGTTATGATCATGAAGCCTTGGAAGCAAGAAAAGAGCACAAACCTAAAGACAGCGCCATGAATATGGCCAAAGCAATGGGAATTGCCATTTTGACTGAAGAAGAATACAGAGCGCTTCAACAGTTGGGGAATTTTGATATGAAAACGTCAAGCTGGGTGGCTACACCTCCATCCATCCGGAAATTAGGTGGCGCCGTTTTTTGTGATTTCCGTTATGACAATGTATTTCTGTATCATAATGGTGCTGATTCCTACTATGCTGTGAGAGGATTTCGCGGATCCTTGCGAGTATAAGGCATCTTTTCCTCTATTGTAAAACCAATTACTATTTGAATTTATACTTTGTATATGAATCCCAGAGTTTTTAATCCGTTTCCAGTCATATCTACCGAAAGGCTTACACTCAGAGCTTTGTCTATGAAAGATGCCGAGTCTATTTTTAAGCTCCGTTCAGATGCTGAAATCAATAAGTATCTCGACAGACAACCCAGCGCATCCATTGAGGATGCTTACAATTTTATAAGCAAAATTTCGGAAGGTGTGCATGCCAATACTTTTATTTATTGGGTGATAACGCTAACGGAAAGTGAAACATTTCTGGGTACCATTTGTCTATTCAGTTTTTCAGACAATAACGATCAGTGTGAAATTGGCTTTGAACTATCGACTTCCTACCAAGGGCAAGGTATCATGAAAGAAGCTGCGAATGCTGTTATTGATTATGTTTTTAAAGTGCTGGAGATACAAAAAATTGAAGCGATCACTCATAAGAACAATCTAAGTTCCATTAAACTTTTGGAGGCATTGCATTTTAAAAGTGATTCAAGCAGTATTGAAGACAACCCGGATTGTATTTCTTATACATTAATGAGTCTGATGTGAAAATTCTAAATCAAAAAAGAAAAAACTTTTAACATTTATTCCATCCAAAAGTATGACACGAAACTCCTCCTTAATTCTCATAGAAATTATTTTGTTTTTTATTGTCGTTTTTTTAGACTCGATAGGTTTATTGCCAATTACCCAAACGATTTACCTCCTTCCTCTTATTTGGCTGATACTTACTTTTAAAAAAGAAACCTTCAAGTCCATTGGGTTATCAAAAGGACCATTTCCACTGTGGAAATCTTTACTTATTGGTACAGCAACCGGAATAAGTCTTGAATTGTTTTCAGCCTTTTTAACAACTCCACTAATAAGTCACTTTTTTGGTACTGAACCAATGATGACTGATTTTCAGCCGATCAAAGGGAATGTATCATTACTCCTATTGTATATTTTTATTTCATGGGTATTAGCGGCTTTTGGAGAAGAAATTTGTTTTCGCGGTTATTTGATGAACCGGTTAGCTCAACTTTTTGGAGAACGCCATACATCATGGATACTCGGTTTACTTCTCTCCAGCATATTATTTGGATGGGGGCATACAGAGCAAGGTATTACCGGTTGGATTCAGGAAGGACTGAGCGGTTTGTATCTTGGGATATTATTCTTAGCATCCGGAAAGAATTTAACCATTCCTATTATTTCCCATGGTATATCCAATACATTGGCTTTTATTTTGATTTACTACGGGAATTATCCGGGCATTGTTTAATACACAGAAAAAAAACGGAAACAACATTTTACATATTGTTTCCGTTTTTTGTTTCAATCCGAAAGATTCCGGATTGCAGCACTAAAGGATATCTTATCTAACATATACTTCAAGCATACCATTTCCGTCTCTTAGTTTCAACTCATGAACCGTAAGATTAACAATATCCTTTACTTCAGTTACTTCATCGATAACCGTTGTTAAATTATTATGTGATCTCGAATAAATCCCTGAATCCGTATCCAACGCACATGGGCTAATTGACGAATCATAATCCCCTTCAAGAACAACGTTATCTGCTTTCAGTTCAAGATAGTCTCTATTACAACCATTTTCATTTTGTGGAGCATCAACCAGCTGTTCATTACCTCCAACAACTGTTCCTACCTTGCTAATTTCCCATTTTCCAGCCAAAGGAACTATAGTTTCACCTTCATTATCATCACTACATGATGTTGCTAATAATCCGATACATGCTACTAAGGCCGTCAACATACTTTGATTTTTCATTTTTAAGTTGTTTAAATTGTTAACTGCTAAGTTAAACCACATGTTTTCACTATTTGTTATAGCATTCTTGGTAATACTTGTATAATTCGTTTTGCGTTGGA
>DATEDY010000062.1:0-4894 GCA_035281405.1 Flavobacterium sp. | reverse complement strand
AATCCGTACAGCTTTGTACTGAATGATAATCCGATGTCGATTTTGCAAATTGAAGATGCAAAGGAAGTGGCTTTGGAGTTGAATTCATTGAGTAAAACATTCAATATGGCAGGTTGGCGAGTTGGAATGGTTTCGGGTAGTGCCAAATTGATTGATGCTATTTTAAAAGTGAAGAGTAATATGGATAGCGGAATGTTTTATGGTATCCAAAAAGGTGCGGTGGAAGCATTGAAATTGGGCAAAAATTGGTTTGTAGATCAAAATCAAATTTATCAGAAAAGAAGAACATTAATTTATGAACTGGTTGAAAAATTAGGATGTCATTGCGATAAAGAGAATGTCGGAATGTTTGTCTGGGCAAAGATCCCTGAAACAGAACAGTCTTCGGAAATATTTGTAGATAAAATTCTGAAAGAAAACGATCTGTTCATCGTGCCGGGAACTGTTTTCGGAAGTAATGGGGAAGGATATATCCGCTTTTCGCTTTGCGTAAATGAAGAAAAAATAAAAGAAGTAATTAATAGATTTTAAAACCGATTACATTTGTGTAATCATTTGATATTATGGAAAATAAAAAGGAACTACATACTTGGTTAGATGATTTTAAACTAGCACATCCATTAGTGATTGCCGGACCGTGTAGTGCAGAAACCGAAGAACAGGTTATGGCTGTTGCCAATGAATTGAAAGGATCAGACGTGTCTGTTTTTAGAGCAGGAATATGGAAACCCAGAACTCGTCCGGGCGGATTTGAAGGTGTTGGAACAATAGGTTTGCCTTGGTTGCAAAGAGTAAAAAAAGAAACAGGATTGTTAGTCGCTACCGAAGTCGCTACTGCAGAACATGTAAAACTGGCTTTGGAACACGATATTGATGTATTATGGATTGGAGCAAGAACTACTGTAAATCCTTTTGCGGTTCAGGAAATTGCCGATGTTTTACAAAATACGGATAAGATTGTGTTGCTTAAAAACCCGGTTAACCCTGATTTGTCTTTGTGGTTAGGCGGATTGGAACGTTTACATAACGCCGGAATTAAAAAATTAGGGGTGATTCACCGTGGGTTTTCGACTTATGATAAGTCCAAATACCGTAATAATCCGGAATGGCAAATTGCTATCGATTTACAAAATAAATTTCCGGATTTGCCTATTATTTGTGATCCTTCACATATTGCAGGACGCCGTGATATGATTGAAGAAGTGTCACAGCAGGCATTGGATTTGAATTATGATGGTTTGATGATTGAAACGCACTGTACTCCGGATGAAGCATGGAGTGACGCAGCGCAACAGGTAACTCCTGATAATTTGAAACAAATGTTTGTGGATTTGAGAGTTCGTAAAGAAACGGATTCGGCAGATGATTACAGTACAAGGCTTTCCAAAATGCGAACGCAAATCGACGAGTTTGATGGTAAATTATTAGAGATTTTGGCCAAGCGTATGAAGGTGGCTGATCAAATCGGAGCACTGAAAAAAGAGAAGAATGTTGCCATTCTTCAAAATAATCGTTGGAACGAAATTTTAGGCCGAATGATTTTAGATGGAGAAAGCAAAGGTTTGAGTGAAGAGTTTATCTTGAAAATCTTTAAAGCAATCCACCAGGAAAGTATTAATCATCAGGAAAAAGTTTATAAAACAGATTAATTTTTAATTGTATTTTTGGAGAAATTTAGAGTTGGAAGTTACTACTGATTTCCAACTTCTAATTTCTAATTGAATAATGACAGGAATCGTATATAAATCCACCGGAAGCTGGTACACTGTAAAAACAAAAGACAATCAGTTTTTGGAATGCCGTATTAAAGGAAAATTTCGTATTAAAGGAATTAAGAGTACCAATCCTATTGCGGTTGGTGATGTTGTTGACTATGATTTAGATACTTCTGCAGACGTGACAATCGGTGTAATTACCAATATTCATAACCGAAAAAACTACATCGTTCGTAAATCTGTTAACCTTTCTAAACAAACGCACATTATCGCATCCAATATTGATGTGGTTTTTCTTTTGGTAACTATCAATAATCCGGTAACCACTACCAGTTTTGTCGATAGATTCTTAGTAACTGCCGAAGCGTATGGCATTGAAGCGGTTTTGGTTTTCAATAAGATTGATACTTTCGATGAAGCGATTTTAGATGAACAGCTTTATCTGCAATATGTTTATTCTAATATCGGTTATAAGTGTTTACGGGTTTCGGCTCAGGAAAAGAAAGGATTGGAGGAACTGAAAGCAATGATGATTGGTAAAGTTTCCATGTTTTCCGGGCATTCTGGTGTAGGGAAATCGACTTTGGTAAATGCTTTGGAACCTACATTGAATCTGAAAACCAAACAAATATCCGATTCTCACGGTCAGGGTCAGCACACTACCACTTTTGCCGAAATGTTTGATTTGAGTTTTGATGCCCGAATTATCGATACTCCTGGTATCAGAGGTTTTGGGGTCGTAGATATGGAAAAACAGGAAATAGGAGATTATTTTCCTGAATTTTTTGCATTGAAGGAACAATGTAAATTCAATAACTGTTTGCATAAAGAGGAGCCGCATTGTGCTGTTAAAGAGGCTTTGGATAAAGATGAAATTGCTTGGTCACGTTATAAGAGTTATATACAGATTTTGGAAGGAGATGATGAACATTACCGAACCGATATTTATGGTGAGGGGAAAAATAATGAAGAGACGGAATAATGAGAGCGGTTATTCAAAGAGTTTCGGAAGCTTCTGTGGTTATTGAAGGTGAACAAGTAGCGAAAATTGACCGGGGTTTAGTAGTGCTTGTTGGTATCGAAGATGAAGATAATCAGGAAGATATAACTTGGTTGTCTGCAAAAATTGCTAACTTACGGATATTCGCCGATGCAAACGATGTAATGAATCTTTCTTTGAGAGAGGTAGATGGAGGCATGATTGTTGTCAGTCAGTTTACGCTGCATGCCCAAACTAAAAAAGGGAACCGTCCTTCATATATTAAAGCTTCAAAACCGGATACTGCCATTCCACTCTACGAGCAATTTGTGAGTCAGATGGAAACAGAATTAGGTAAAAAAGTACAAACGGGAAAATTTGGCGCTGATATGAAGGTGGGTTTAATTAATGATGGGCCTGTAACAATAATAATTGATACTAAAAACAAAGAGTAAATGAAGAGAATACTCCAAATCACTGTATTGGCTACGTTGCTGTTTTTTAATAGAGGCAAAGCTCAAAATTTAGAACTTTCAGTACTTGGTGTTCCTGCTGATCTTAAAGAAAATGCCAATAGCGTGGTTCGTAGCCAGGAAGTTACCATCGAAATTAAATCCATATCCAATATGGTTGTCAAAACCAAAAAGGTAACTACAGTTTTAAATGAAAAAGGATTCCGGAATATTGACGCTTCGGAACATTATAATAAAACGACAAGTGTAAATTCAATTGAAGCGGTAGTTTACAATTCCTTCGGAAAAGAATTAAAAAAGATAAAGCGTAAAGATTTTTTTGATCAAAGCGTTGCCGACGGATTTTCTGTTGTAAACGATTCCAGAAGATTGTTTTTAAATTACATACCTACAGAATATCCTTTTACCATCGTCTACGAAAGCGAAGTGCAAACATCCAATACGGCTTTCATTCCAAGATGGTATCCTGTGGATGATTACAATGAAAGTATTCAAAAATCGGTATTTACTATCACGTATCCTTCTGATCTGGGATTCAAATCTAAAGAAGTGAACTTCGGAAACAAGAAAATTGTTAAAGAACAAACGGGTAATTCCCTAAAATATTCGGTTGAAAATTTGCTTGCAGAAAAGGAAGAAGAATATGCGCCTTTTAAATTTACCCACGTTTTATTCGGATTGGATAAATTCGAACTGGAAGGGGTTGAAGGAAATGCCAAAACATGGAAAGAGTTTGGTTTGTGGATGAATGACAAACTACTGAAAGGAAGTGCAGAAATTCCTCTGGAAACACAAAATAAAATCAAAGCTTTGGTAGGTGATGAAACGGATCCGATTAAAAAAGCGAGAAAAGTCTATCAATACGTGCAGGATAAAACTCGCTATGTGAGTATTCAATTGGGAATTGGAGGATGGAAACCTATGTTGGCCAGAGATGTAGACAGATTGGGTTATGGCGACTGTAAAGCATTGAGTAACTACACAAAATCACTGTTGGAGGTTGTTGGTGTACCATCTTATTACGCAATCATCTATGGTGATGATAATAAAAGAGATATTTTGGAAGATTTTGTCGCAATGCAAGGAAATCACGCCGTACTGGCCATACCACACAATCAAAAACTGACCTTTCTGGAATGTACAAGCCAAACACAGGCTTTCGGTTTTGAAGGTGATTTTACAGATGATCGATTCGCCTTGATTATCAAACCTGATGGTGGTGAAATCGTTAAAACCAATCAGTATGTGGATAAGGATAATGCGCAAATTACTGTAGGGAAAGTAAAAATTAATGAAGACGGATCGATGAATGTTAATGCAACTCTTACCTATACCGGAATTCAATACAATACGATCTCTGATATCGAAAAATTGCCAACAGAAAAAGTCAAAGAGAGTTATAAAGGAAGATGGGGTTATATCAATAATCTGGTGATAGATGAAGTGAAGCTGGTTAACAGTAAAGAGAATGTTCAGTTTAAAGAAGATGTTAAATTGAGCGCAACCGGATTCGTTCAAAAAATAGGTATGGAAAAGATGATGAATATTAATATTCTAAATCAAAATCAAAACATACCACAACGTTACAGAAATCGTAAAAATGAATTCGAGATCAAAAGAGGTTTTTATGATGAGGATACTGTCGAAATTGAATTGCCAGCTAATAATAAAATAATAGCAAAACCCGAAAATAGTGTGATTGAAACAAAATTTGGAACGTATAAAAC
>DATEDY010000061.1:0-2011 GCA_035281405.1 Flavobacterium sp. | reverse complement strand
GCTCCTGGAAGTGGTCCTGTTTTATCCTGAACCGTTCCCGAGATTTTTCCTTGAGCAAATACCGACGAAATGCTTAAGAAAAAGAAGGTCACTAAAAACCAATTTTTCATGTTTCTCATTTGTGATGTTTAAATTTTTTGTTTGAGGCAAAATTCCAATAAATATTCAAGTCCAATGTTAAATTAACGTTAACATTATGCAGGCATACTTTTCAAAAAAATTTAATTAAATCGAAAAAATCGGCAATAATTAACCGATTTTTAATGCGAAACAGAATTATATCTGTTTATTTATCAATTTCTTAGATAATTCTTCAATAAAAATTCAGTCGAAGAATCATGCTTTTTTATCTCTAATGTGTTAATTTCATCTAAAATTGAACTTGCCAATTGTTTTCCTAATTCAACTCCCCATTGGTCATAACTGAAGATATTCCAAACCACACCCTGAACGAATATTTTGTGCTCGTATAAAGCAATTAGAGAACCTAAAGTTTGCGGAGTCAACGAATCAATTAACAATGTATTGGTTGGTTTATTACCTTGAAAAACTTTAAACGGCAATAAGAACTGAGCTTTTTCCTCAGGAACACGTAACTCGTTGAATTCATTTTTCACTTGTTCTTGTGATTTTCCATTCAATAAAGCTTCGGTTTGAGCGAAGAAATTGGACATTAATTTATCATGATGTTCTTTTTCATCATATAATGACTTTTTAAAGCCGATAAAATCCGTCGGAATCAATTTCGTTCCCTGATGAATCAACTGAAAAAAGGCATGCTGGGAATTTGTACCTGGTTCACCCCAAATAATAGTTCCTGTTTGATAGTTCACAGGATACCCATTACGTCCAATACTCTTCCCATTACTTTCCATGATTCCCTGTTGTAAATAGGGTGCTAATTTTTGCAGGTATTGTGTATATGGTATCAAAGCCTCACTTTCGGCCCCATAAAAATTATTGTACCAAACACTCAGCAATGCTAAAACGACCGGTATGTTTTTATCAAATGATTCGGTTTTAAAATGCTTGTCCATTGCATTTGCACCCGACAGAAGTGCTTCAAAATGATCAAAACCAACCGCCAGACTGATTGTTAATCCAACAGCACTCCATAAAGAAAATCTTCCACCAACCCAATCCCACATAGGAAAAACATTGTCCGGATGAATACCGAACTCGGTTACTTTTTGAATATTTGTAGATACCGCCACAAAATGTTTAGCAACATCTTCCTTTTGTGCAGATTGTAAGAACCACGAACGAATCGTTTCGGCATTAGAAAGTGTTTCCTGTGTTGTAAATGTTTTAGAAGCAACAACGAATAAAGTAGTTTCCGGATTGATTTTCTTCAAAACTTCCTGAACATGATCCCCGTCAACATTAGAAACAAAATGTACGTTCAGTTGATTTTTATAAAACTGAAGTGCTTCCACTACCATTGCCGGACCTAAATCAGAGCCTCCAATACCAATATTAACCACATCTGTAAACACTTTGCCTGTAAATCCCTTTCTGATTCCTGATATGATCTCTTCGGTAAAAAAGCGCATTTTCTTTTTCACTTCGAAAACTTCCGGAATTACATTCTGACCATCAACTAAAAAAACATCTGTTTCTTTGGCCCGTAAAGCCGTGTGAAGTACAGCACGGTTTTCTGTCTGATTGATATTTTCTCCTGAAAACTGTGCTTCAACAGCATCTTTCAACCCTATTTCATTTGCCAATTCCAAAAGCAAATCCATTGTTTGCTGGTTGATTTTATTCTTAGAATAATCCACTAAGAACTGATTCCATTGTATATGATATTTTTCAGCTCTTTTGTTGTCTTCTGCAAACAAATCCTGCATTTCAACATATTGCATTTCTGCAAAATGTTCTCTTAATTTTTGCCAAGCTAAAGTTTCGGTAGGATTAATTGATGGTAACGGCATGATTTTTCTGTTTTTTCAAACTATTGAATAGCGAATTTACAATATTGATTTTGATAAATTGTCAATAAAATCAACTT
>DATEDY010000060.1:0-3748 GCA_035281405.1 Flavobacterium sp. | reverse complement strand
GCTGATTACAAATCAGCTGCTCTAGCCAGCTGAGCTACACCGGCGACTCATTTCGGGTGCAAATATAGTGGAGTTTTTTAAACTTCCAAAAACTTACACCCTAAATTTTATCTGTTTTTTCTACTATAATGAGTTGATTTTTTCAACTAATTGGTTAGCAGCATTTTCTAAATCTTTATTTACTTGCTTTAAGTGAGATTTTCTGTTCTCTACTTTTTTCTCGTTCACTTTTTTGATTAATCCATCAAATGTTCCGATAGCTTCTTCGATAATAGCGTTAGTAGCTTCAGTTGGTCTACCAGTTGTAGTCATTTCATACAAATAAACTGCTTCAATGATATCACCAATTACATAGTTGATGTCTTTCTTTAAGTTTTTTACACTTGCCATAGTTTCCTATTTAAATTTTTTGCAAAGGTACTATTTATCTTGATATTTCCTACTAAGATATGAATATTTCCAAAAGATTCGCACAACCAATTAATTGATAATCAATTAGTATCGCCGGTAGTAAAAATGTATCTCCTTTTTGAAACGAATAGATTTCAGAATCAATCTTTATTTCAAATTTTCCTTCAGTACACATATATACCACAAAAGAATCAGCGCTTTTTGTTTTAACAACATGACCATCAAGCAGAAACACATTAGTCGTAAAATAAGGACAATCAACAGCTAGATTACTCACGTTGATTTTTTTATCATATTCTTTTTTAGCTTCTACTTTATTGTAGTTAATTGCTTCCAATGCCAAATCAACGTGCAATTCACGGGTATTACCATTAGCATCTTTTCGGTCAAAATCATAAATACGATAAGTTATATCCGATGTTTGCTGAATTTCTGCAATAACAATTCCGGCACCAATTGCATGTATTGTTCCTGTTTCCAAAAAAAACACATCACCTTGTTTTACCTTCATTTCTTCGAGAATGGAAACCAAAGTTTTATCTGCCAAATGCTTTAAGTATTCTTGAGGAGATGATTTTTCTTTGAAACCAACAATCAACCGCGCATTTTCATCGGCCTGCATCACATACCACATCTCGGTTTTCCCGAACGAATTATGGCGTTTTTTGGCCAATTCATCATTTGGATGCAATTGAATCGACAAATCTTCTTTGGCATCTAAAAATTTAAACAACAAAGGAAAATCAAAACCAAACCGTTCATAAACTTTATTCCCTAGTATTTCCGAAGGAAACTTAGCAATTATTTCATTCAAATTTAACCCGGCATAAGCACCATTAGCAATCACACTAATATCACCGGGTACGGTCGATATTTCCCAACTTTCCCCAGTAGTTTGGGTTGGAATTTCTTTATTTAAATGCGAGGATAATTTTGTTCCTCCCCAGATTCTATCTTTTAAAATAGGCTTGAAAACCAGAGGATATACTACCATTAACCCAAATTTTTAACTGCTTCAATCACTTTTGGAAAATGACTTTCAGCATCCATACTATCATAAATCATTCTAACTATTCCTTTTTTATCCACTATATAAGTAACCCTCCCAGGAATCAAACCTAAAAAATTAGTTGGCACTCCAAACAGCTTTCGAATACTTTTATCACTATCAGACAAAAGAACAAATGGCAAATCGTATTTATGGACAAACTTCTTATGAGCCGAAACGCTATCACCACTAATCCCAATTACTTCAGCACCTAAATCCTTAAACTCTTCGTATTGATCTCTAAAAAAACAAGCTTGCTTAGTACATCCGGGTGTATCATCTTTCGGATAAAAATAAATCACTAAAACTTTCTTCTCCAAAACAGAAGCAATGTAAAAATCATTACCATTTTGATCTTTGGCTCCAAACAGAGGCAATTTATCACCTACTTTTAGTCCTTCTTGCATAATTATCCTTTAAATGTTACAAAATTGCGTGGTGTTTCATATAAGGTCACTTCCAAATCATTTTCGGAAGCGATTCGTTTTCTGATTTTATTCCAGATAACCACTACGATATTTTCTGCAGTGGGATTTAAATATTCAAACTCAGGCACATCCAAATTCAGGTTTTTATGATCGAATTTTGTTTCAATTTCTTCAAAAATGATATCAGCTAAATCTTTTATATCCACAACGTATCCAGTCTCCGGATTAATATTTCCGGTAACACTTACGATCAATTCATAATTATGCCCATGAAAATTAGGGTTATTACATTTACCGAAAATTTTTTGATTTTGCTCGTCAGACCAATCTTTACGATACAAGCGATGCGCTGCATTGAAATGCGCTTTTCTACTAACAGTTACCCTCATAGCTTATGATCTTCAAGAAAGTGATAGAATTGATCAAAAATAATTTTGAACCAAACAGTATAAATTTCAGGATTTTGCTCCATATCATTTTTGACATCATCAATTGCCATCCACTTCCAACTTTCCACTTCATCATTATTAATTTTAGGCTCATCATTGTAGTAGCCTATCATGACATGATCTAACTCATGCTCGGTTAAACCATTATCAAAAGGTGCTTTATATATGAAGTGAAATAATTCTTTTAATTCTGTAGTAAAACCCATTTCTTCAAAAAGACGTCGGGTTCCAGCTTCAATATTGCTCTCTCCTTCCCTTTGGTGACTGCAACATGTATTCGTCCACAACAAAGGAGAATGGTATTTGTGATGCGCTCTTTGCTGCAACATCAATTCATTCTTTTCATTCAACACAAAAACCGAAAAAGCTCTATGTAACAAAGCCTTTTCATGCGCTTCCAATTTAGGCATCAAACCAATTGGCTCATCATTCTCGTTTACTAAAATTACTTTCTCTTCAATCATACCTTTTTATTGCTTGGTAAAAATACGAAAACTATAACAAATAAAGACTACACTTATTATCGTCAATTTTAAAACTGAGACATCACCAATCAATTAAAAAACTGTTCATAAAAACCAATCATAAAAAATCACCAATCGATTTTAAAGTTTTATAAAAACAAAAAAAGAGCACCAAGGCGCTCTTCTTCATTCAATATTATATCTAATTATTTCGTCAAATACATCTTTCTTCTTGAATACAATTCATAGAATTGATCATCTTTCAAATCATCAATAAACAAGATACTTTCACCAGTTGATTTCATTTCCGGTCCTAATGCTTTATTTACATTAGGGAATTTACTGAAGGAGAAAACCGGCTGTTTAATTGCATATCCATTTAGCTGTGGATTGAAAGTAAAATCAGTCACTTTATTTTCTCCTAACATGACCTTAGTTGCATAATTCACATATGGCTCTCCGTAAGCTTTTGCAATGAATGGTACGGTACGTGAAGCTCTTGGATTTGCTTCGATAATATAAACGGTATCGTCTTTAATTGCAAATTGAATATTGATCAATCCAACAGTTTTCAGTGCCAAAGCAATATTCTCAGTATGATCCTTAATTTGCTGCATCACGAATTCACCTAAGTTAAACGGAGGCAATGTAGCATTACTGTCCCCTGAATGCACACCACATGGTTCGATATGCTCCATGATTCCGATGATATATACATTTTCACCGTCACAAATCGCATCAGCTTCAGCTTCAATTGCACCATCCAGATAATGATCCAATAATAACTTATTTCCTGGAATGCTCTTCAATAAATCGATTACATGCTCTTCCAATTCTTGCTTGTTGATTACGATTTTCATTCCTTGCCCACCCAACACATATGAAGGACGAACTAATAATGGAAAATCTAAAGTATCCGCTAATTTTGAAGCTTCTTCTGCACTTTCT
>DATEDY010000059.1:0-9453 GCA_035281405.1 Flavobacterium sp. | reverse complement strand
CGTATGCCGATACGATGTATATTAACACAAATGAGCATTACCGCGCAGTTATAGAAACAGAAACGCGTGAAGCTCGTTTTGTAAAATGGTGGAAAGAAAATTATCCAGCGCATAAAGTAGAAAAATCAAATCCAATTTTACAGCGTTTACGCTCCATCAAGGAAAGCGAAGAAATTGACTTGATCCAACATGCGTGTAACATTACTGAAAAAGGTATTCGCCGACTTTTATCTTTCGTAAAACCGAATGTAACAGAATATGAAATCGAAGCGGAATTAGCACACGAATTTCTACGCAACCGTTCAAAAGGATTTGCTTACACACCGATTATCGCCTCGGGAAACAATGCTAATGTTTTGCATTATATCGAAAACAATCAGCAATGTAAAGCTGGTGATTTATTATTATTAGATGTAGGTGCTGAATATGCCAATTACTCAAGTGATTTAACCAGAACCATTCCGGTTTCTGGACGCTATACCGATCGTCAAAGAGCAGTTTACAATGCTGTTTTAAACGTAAAGAACGAAGCAACTAAAATGCTCGTTCCGGGAACACTTTGGAAACAATACCATGTGGAAGTTGGCAAAATCATGACTTCAGAATTATTAGGATTGGGGTTAATTGACAAAGCCGATGTACAGAATGAAAATCCGGACTGGCCAGCTTACAAAAAGTATTTCATGCACGGCACTTCTCACCATTTAGGATTAGACACGCACGATTACGGATTACTGTACGAACCAATGGAATCGAACATGGTATTCACAGTAGAGCCAGGCATTTACATTCCTGAGGAAGGATTCGGAATTCGTTTGGAAGACGATGTAGTGATTCAGGAAAATGGAGAACCTTTCAACTTAATGCGCAACATTCCAATTGAAGCCGATGAGATTGAAAGTTTGATGAATTCGTAATTCAAGGAAAAAAATAAAGACGCCTCACGATTGTGGGGCTTTTTTTTAGCCATTATTATTTATTTTTTAACTTTATTAAAAAATATTTTAACTTTATTAAAAATTAATTGAAAAATTCATACATTTACATTAGTAATACTTATTTTCTAGCTAAATGCTTATGAAGTTACCTATTGTATGTCCCAGTTGTGAAAGCGCACTCCGTGTCAGTCAAATGAGATGTGATCAGTGCACAACAGAAGTAAACGGTAATTATGAATTGCCTTTATATCTTAAACTTAGTCGTGATGAACAAGAATTTATACTGGAATTTTTCTTGACCAGTGGCAGTATTAAAGAAATGGCAAAACAAGCTGATCTTTCTTATCCTACCATGCGGAACAAAATGGACGATTTAATTGAGAAAATTCAAAAAATGAAATAATTACTATGAACTGGCAAACAATTTTTAATCCGTTTTCAACTTTTTCAGAAAAACAATTACTGGTAAGTGGACTTTTGATATCTGTAGCGGGAACTTTGATAGGCTATGCATGCAATAGTTCGTACAATGGCACTCTCGATATGCATCTAATAGATGACAGTAAATTACTAACAGTTACTTTAGAAAATCTAATTGATATTAGCGTAGTCACAGCATTGCTTTTTGCATTAGGAAAATATCTCAACACTAAAACCAGGTTCGTAGACATTTTAAATACAGCCTTTTGGTATCGCTTACCAATATATATAGTAGCACTTTTAAGTTATATAATATTACCATCTGATTTTAATGATAGAGTAAAGAAGAACATCAATACACCAGAGAAAATATTCTCCAACCCAATTGAAATTATAACGAGTGCTTTACTAGGAGTTGTTATTCTATTGTGCTTAGCTTATGCAATTGTTTTACTAGTAAACGGATTCAAAACAGCTACCAATACTAAAAAATGGCAACATTGGGCAGCCTTCGGATTTGCGCTATTGGTTTCTGAAGGAATTACTCAGTTTTTAATCAAATATTGTATATAATAATCAAAAAATAGAACACAATGAAAAAGACAATGGTAAAACTACTCCTTTTATTTTTCCCTTTTTTGGCCTTATCACAAGACATTAATGGGAGTTGGCACGGTGAGTTAGAAATTCAAGGCGTGAAATTACCTTTGGTTTTCAACATCAAAACCGAAGGTACTCTTTTGAAAACTACATTAGACAGCCCAAAACAAGGTGCGAAAGACATTCCTGTTAAAAACACATTGTTTGACAACAATACACTTAGTATTGACGCATCCGATTTAGGCATTTCCTACAAAGGAAATTACAACAATGAAAAAATAGAAGGCACATTCAAACAAGGAAATATGGAAATCCCTTTGGTTTTAGAGAAAAATCAGACAAAAAAAGAATATAGTTTCAATAGACCACAAACACCTAAAGAGCCTTTCAATTATAAAACAGAAGAAGTCAGTTTTGTTAATCCAATTGATAAAAACACTTTAGCAGGAACTATCTCCGCTCCGAATGACAAAAAAAACTTACCTATTGTAATAATGATTACCGGATCTGGAGGACAAAACCGCGATGAAGAACTTTTCGGCCACAAACCATTTGCGGTAATTGCCGATGATTTTGCAAAAAAAGGGATTGCAACACTTCGTTTAGATGATCGTGGCATTGGTGGCTCGAGCAAAGTTGAAAAAAAATCAACCACAGCAGATTTCGCAACAGACATCAACTCGGCAGTAGATTTTTTACTACAAAAAGGGTATACCAATATTGGATTATTGGGCCATAGTGAAGGTGGTATGATTGCACCTATGGTGGCAACTATGAACAAAAAGGTCAAATTCATCATTTCGATGGCAGGTCCAGGAATTAAAATAACAGATTTGATGCTAAAGCAAATCGAAGAAGGCGGTTTATTATCTGGAGAGAATCCTGAGAAAGTAAAACTTAACATTTCGACTTCTAAAAAACTGTATGATTTTATTCTAACATACAACGGAAATGAATTAGATAAAGATTTGGAAACTTATTATATAAATGAATTAAAACAATACCCATCCGATTTTATTAAATTCGATAAGATTGAAGACCAAGCTAAATCAGAAATTAAGCAAATTACTAATCCGTGGTTTTTATATTTCTTAAAATTTGATCCGCAACACTATATTTCAAAAATCAAAATACCTGTACTAGCCATCAACGGAAGTAAAGACTTTCAGGTTAATGCAGAAAGTAATTTAGATGGTTTCAAAAAAGCATTGACAAAAGCAGGGAACAAAAAGTTTGAAGTAGTTACCTTTGACGGACTCAATCATTTATTCCAAGAATGCAAAACTGGTGCTTTTTCAGAATATGCTGAAATCGAACAAACCATAGCGCCAAAAGTACTAGACAAAATGAGCAATTGGATATTGAAACTGTAAAAACTAAAAATTTGTTAACGTCCTACTTTGTGGGGCGTTTTTATTTATTTTTATTCCTTAATTCAGAACAATGAAAAAAATAATACACCTTCTTCTAGTTTTTACAGCTTTACAGGTACATGCCCAAACCGAAGGTTATTCTCCTAACATTGACGGCTCACAAACCTTTTATAAAATATACGGAAAAGGAGAACCTTTACTGATTATCAATGGCGGTCCGGGAATGAACAGCAACGGATTTGAAGCTTTGGCCAAAAAACTTTCTGAAAAATACCAAACTATTTTATACGACCAACGAGGCACAGGAAAATCCACTTTAAAAGAATTGAATGCCGTAACCATCAATATGAAACTGATGGCAGAAGACATAGAATCACTTCGCAAGCATTTAAAAATAGAAAAATGGTCTATTTTGGGACATTCATTTGGCGGCATCATGGTTGCTCATTATGCCACAATGTATCCAGAAAACATAAAAAAAATTATTTTTTCAGCTTCTGGCGGAATTGATTTGGGGTTAAGAGAATATGCTTCAGCAAACATTACCTCCAAACTCAACGAAATCGAACGCGATTCATTGAATTATTATAGTGCCAAGATAGCTGCAGGCGACACCTCTAAAAAAACTTTGCTGGGTAGAGGAAGAGCATTGGCACCTGCCTATTTATACAACAAAAAATACGTACCTATACTGGCAGAAAGACTTACGCAAGGGAATTCAAGGATTAATGAATTGGTTTGGGAAAATCTGGATAAAATCAAATTCGACTGCAAACCAAAATTGAAAAATTTCAATCAGCCAGTTCTCATCATTCAAGGAAAGCAGGATATCATAAAAACCGAAACAGCTGAAATCGCACATAAAGTTCTCCAAAACTCAAAAATCGTTTACTTAGACAATTGTGGTCACTATGGTTGGCTTGACGCCGAAGAAGAATACTTTACAGCATTATTTAATTTTTTGAAATCATAAACTAAACTTACCTTTGCCAGACATATCTTTTGGCTTTGAATTACATTCGTTACAAAAACATAAAAATCGCCTATTCCGAAGTAGGAAAAGGAACTCCGATTGTCTTACTACATGGTTATCTCGAAAATGCAGGAATGTGGAATTTCCATGCCTTGCAATTAGCACAATACTATCATGTAATTACAATCGACTTATTAGGGCATGGCCAAACCGAATGTTTGGGTTACATCCATACCATGGAAGACATGGCCGATGCTGTTCATGCCGTTTTACAGGCATTGAAAATTAAAAAAGCTACATTTGTAGGACATTCTATGGGTGGCTACGTTGCATTAGCTTTTGCAGAATTGTATCCGGACAACTGTAATGGTTTAGTACTTCTGAATTCAACCTCAAAAGAAGACAGTGAAGAGCGAAAACAAAACAGAGATCGCGCTATAAAAGCAGTAAAAAAGGACTTTGTAATGTTTATCAGAATGTCAATTGCTAATTTATTCAGCGAAGACAACCGTGAGCGTTTGGATTCGGAAATTGAGCTGGTAAAACAAGAAGCATTACAAACTCCTTTACAGGGAATCATTGCTGCTTTAGAAGGCATGAAAATAAGAGAAAACAGAGAAAAACTACTTCACACGGCAAATTTTCCAATGCTTTTAATTCTGGGCAAAAAAGATCCAGTTTTGAACTACCAAGACAATAAAAAGCAAATTGAAGGAACAAAAGTTGAATTGGTTTCTTTTCCTGACGGCCATATGAGTCACATTGAAAACAGAGACGAATTATTAGCTATTTTAATTGATTTCATGAAAAATTTCTAGATTAACCTTTCTTCAAACGGTATCTCTACATTTAAAATTTCATTGATTAAACCGATCAGCTCTGTTTTGAATTGCTCTAAAATTTCTGTAGTAATAATTTTTTGGGTTTCTTTCCCTTCTTTGTATCCGAATGTCATGAATCCAGCTTTCATGTTTTTAAAGGAAATAATTCCGACTTCCATATCCAATCCGTTAGCTAATTCTTCGTACATAAAGGCGTAACAAAGCAACTGAATGATTTTTTCATTCTTCACCTCCAATGTTAATCCGTTCCATTCGGAAACCATCAAATTTTTAGCTTCTACTTTTCCGGTTTTATAATCGATAATACGGAGTATATTGTTTCGGATTTCAATGCGATCCACATTCCCCGAAATCACTATAGGAAAAGGCAAGCGATCATCTTTTAATTCCCTTTTTAACTGCAGTTCTAAATCAAGTACTTTGACAGCATCACCTTGTTCAATACACTTTTTTTCGTCTTTCAGAAAGTTAAACACATTCCGCTTTGCCACCTCAAAAGCCAGAAGATTTTTCCCTTTTTTAACTTCTCCTTCTTTGTATTCCGCTTTGAACTGATTATAAACTTCCTCATCAGCCATTGCCAACATTCTTTCCACATCCTGAACCGAAAGAAATTTATTCAAAAAGGGCTTATATAATTCTTCCAAAGTCTTATGAATAATTGTTCCCAAAGTATTCAACGCAATGTTTTCCTCTACTTCTTCCACTTCTTGGATGGACAATACTCTTTGAAAATAAAACTGAACCGGATTGCGGACATAAGTAGTCAAAGCGGAAGGTGAAAAACCTTTGTCGGTAGCAATTACTTTCAACCTTTCCATGACACTGTCTGATTTTGGAATGGACAATTTTTCGTGTGCAATATTCGGCACGTGCGCTTGCACAATTTTGTGAATTATGGTATGATTTGTTTTCTTTTCAACTTCCAATTGCGTGATAAATCTACTCTTTTCACCACCATCCAAACCTTCACTTTCGGTATTATACAGCAAATAAATCTTTTTAGCACGTTGCAATAAATGGTAAAAATGATAGGTATAAATAGCATCCTTTTCCTTGAATGTTGGCAAGCCAATTTCCTTTTTCACATCATAAGGAATGAATGAATTCACACTTTTACCTGCTGGAAATTTACCTTCATTCATTGAAGTAATTATGACCGTTTCAAAATCGAGGACGCGACTTTCCAAAACTCCCATAATCTGTAATCCTGAAAGCGGTTCGCCTTCAAAAGAAACCTCAGCAACATCAATCACCTGTTTATATATGGTATGAAGTATATCAACTGAGTTCACATACTCGTTTTTGGAGCAGTAGGAGATCAATTTATTAATCACTTTGAATATGGAGTACAAAAATGACCGAACCAGTTTGTCTTCATGTTCATTGTGTGCTAAATTCTGCTTAATAAGGAGCAACATTTGCGCAATTTGCTCTAATATTTCAACAGGTTTTTTGTTCCATTTCCCAAACAACAAATCGAAGAGTGCATTATGATTTTGCTGTAATGTCATTACCTTATCATGAGTAATAAAAGTATAATTATTACGCTTGATAGTTACAATTAAGTTAGAAGCATTGACATATGACTCGACAATAGGATTGGATAAAACATCCAAAACATCCTTATAATACATCACATAGCTTTCAGAATTACGGCTGATTGCATTACTGTGCATCTTAAAAAGCTTAGCAATTAAAATCTGAACAGGGTTATTTTTACTGGAATATCCCATTGTGATGTTCAGACTACCGACATTTTCAGGCAACGAATGCAAGACAGGAATAAGTAAATTCTCATCCCCCAAAATAAGTGCTACATTATCTAATGTTGCAACTTCTTGTTCAGAAATAATATCATGAATAAGTGACGATGCAATTTTGGCCTGTCCTATCGACTTTGAAGTACCAATGATTTCTATATGTTTTTCCCGCGAGAAATCGTCAACAATCCATTCAAACGGATGCGATTTGTAATGAGTCCACTTTTCTTTAAAGCGTCTCACAAATAGTCCGGTATCATGATAAGGATCATTAATAAAAGTCTGATCGACATCCCATAAAATCTCGCCTTTATCTATAGCCAATAGGTGCTGTATAATTTTTTCTTCTGCTTGGTTAAGCGCGTTGAAACCGGCAAATATTAATTTTTCAGATTTTAAATTGGACGAGAAAAACTCTAGGTTGTTTACTGCTTCTTTATAGATCAAACCTTGATAACCTATATTTTTACTTAGCAAATGATTACTTAGACTTTCATAATACAATGGTAATTTATCCCAAAACTCTAATTGTTTATCTATCAAATCTGTCCTATCTTCTTGATTGAGTTCCCACCGTTTTAAAACTTCGATATCTTTTAAATACGAAAAGACATAGTCGGGCTCTAAGAGATAACGATCTATTTCATTAAAGTCCTGAAGCAATGTCTTAGCCCAATTGGCAAATTTTTCAAATGATTGTTGCTCTTTTTCTGGTGTTATTACCAAATAAATTTCATAAAATTCAAACAATAATTCGACCTGATCAATGTCACGGATTCCAGATAGGTCTTGGATAAATTCTTCAATACTGATAATATTAGGAGCGAAAAAAGGGTTTTCGACTTTATTCCTGAAAATATCCAACAGGAATACTCGAGCTCTTTTATTGGGAAGTACTACAATTATTTCGGAAAGTTGTTTTACATTCTTTTGAAGAATATGTGTTGTGAGTTTATCTAGAAAAGAATTAGCTGTCATGCTATAAAAATAAAAAAACGCTCCGATTAATCGGAGCGTTTTAAAGATTTTATTTCAGAGGAAATTATTTAGATAATTTCACTTCAACTCTTCTGTTTTGAGCTTTACCAGCTTTAGTTTTGTTAGAAGCGATTGGTTTAGTTTCACCGTAACCAGCAGAAGTTAATCTAGCAGCATCGATTCCATTTTCAACTAAGTAAGTTTTAACAGCTGCAGCTCTATCTTCAGATAATTTCAAGTTAGTAGCATCTTTACCATCAGAGTCAGTGTGACCTTCGATAGAGAAGTTAGAACCTGGGTACTCTTTTAAGATAGCAACCATAGCTTGTAATACTGGGTAAGTTCTTTGTTGGAAAGTAGCTTTGTTAGTATCGAATAAGATAGTTTTAGCGTAGTCGTTTAATTTTTTCATTACGTCTTCGCTTACTTCAGGGCATCCGTTATTAGCCACAGTACCTTTAACATCTGGACATTTGTCATCTTTGTCAAGAACTGAGTCACCGTCAGTATCTGGCCATGGACATCCACCGTTTTCTCTAGGACCAGCAACAGTAGGACATTTGTCTTTGTTATCAGCTACACCGTCACCGTCAGAATCAGGACAACCTTGTAAGTTAGCTAAACCAGCTGTTTCAGGACAAGCATCATCTTTATCAGCGATTCCGTCACCGTCTGTATCAGGACAACCGTTTAATTCTTTTGGACCAGCTAATTCTGGACAAGCATCTTCTTTATCTTGGATTCCATCCCCGTCTGTATCAGGACAACCTTGGAATTCTTTTAAACCAGCAACTTCTGGACAAGCATCATCTTTATCGTAGATACCGTCGTTATCTGTGTCTTTACCTCCAAATTGGAAAGTTAAACCAGCCATGTGTTGGAAAACAGAAGGAACATCTAATTGACCTTCCTCATCAAGTCTGTCTGTGAAAGCTTTTTTGTAAGTAGAGCTTAATGATAAACCAACTTGCTCAGTTAACCAGAAAGTTAAACCAGCACCAATGTTAGCATTACCAGCACTTTGCTTATCCATCCAAGTGTAACCTCCACCAATGTGAACTGAAGGATCAAACCACTTGCTACCTAATAATGATTTGAAGCTGTAAGCAATCTTACCATCAGCTCCGTAATACATATAATCACCAGGATTGTAAACTACTGTAGAAGTAGAAGAACCTGGAGCTAAATCAACCCATTTAGTTATTTTGTTAACTGATCCAGTAATTCCTACTGAAAAGTTACCACCAACGTTTTTAGCAACTGTTAAGTAAGACACAGAAGGAAGAATATTCCAGTGGTCGCTTACGTCAAAAAATTGCGAAAAATGTTCGTTTAAATTAAAATCTCTTGTACCAGCACTAGTTCTAGTATCTACTGCATTGGTTCCGAAAGATATTGCCCATGGGTTATCGCTGCTTTGAGCAGTTGCATTCAAACCAGCAACCATCAACATGGAAACAAAAAGTTTGTTAAGATGTTTCATACTTAATTTTATTTGATTACAATACGTTATTGTGACAAAAGTAAGTCGTAAATAATTAATTACAAAATGAATTGTTAAAAAAA
>DATEDY010000058.1:0-6951 GCA_035281405.1 Flavobacterium sp. | reverse complement strand
CCTCTTACTCTTCTGGCAGGAGAAAACACTAAAATTGGCGGATTAGCGCTAAACACATTAAAAAAACTAAACGGCGACAAATTTGGTCGGCCTTGTTCGTCCATTGTACTGGCAAAAGCGATTGGTCGTGGTGCTATTGCTCCTTGTAAATAGCCCTGTAATTGTGGTGTTGGTATGTCATTTGGTGAAAAACTTTTCATTATAGTCAGATTTGAAGCAAAAGTAAGAAAACGATTTTGTAATTGGAAAGATTATTAATCCAACGCTTTTCTCAATTTCTTAAATTTTTGGGTTTTGATCAACGTAGCTTTTTTACCATCCCAAGTATACGTTTCTTTAGATTTAGAAATATCATATACTTGTGCTGCCTCATCTACAGCCTCTGCTTCTTCAATATTTTTGATGATAAGATTCGGTTTTCCTCCGAGTTCTTTTGGAAACAGAAACGTTTCGGAATGGTAAAATACTCCTGCATCTCCCACTTCCATTTTTCCTGGCAATTCAATTAATTCATTTCCGTTCCATCCGAAATAAAAGTAATAACTCGGAATTCCGCAAGCCTCACCATGAAAACTAATTCGGTAAATATCCTTCAGGTTATTCATTCCCAAACTGCCTATTGCTTTATTTTGAAAATAGTGACTTTCGAGAACATCCTTGGTAATTATCTTCTCACCAACAATTTCATTTTGCTTATTGAGTACTATTGCTGCAATATGAAATATATTCTCTGTGTAGTTATCTCTATTTGTCTTCTGTGTGATTTTACTTATTGTGGTTAAAAAAGTTTCATCATTAACAGATACGAAATCTAGTGCTAAAAATCCTTTCCAAATATACCCAAGCTTCGAATCTCCTCTTAGTGTTTTATATTGTATTTCAGCCCAATTTGTATTAATTCCTTTAATCTTCAATAGGTTTTCTGTGCTTTGGACAATTTTCACTTTGTTTCCCATTTGAAGTGAATCTAAAAGCAATCCAGACGTACTTGGCTCACTCCGGATGTAACAATTGTTTACTGCTACGACAGCCTCTTCTTTTTCTGATCGCCAATAATCACTATGCCTAAATTCCTCTTGTGCATAGCCTAAACATTGAAACATTATAAAAAGAAAGATACATTTTATTTTCATCGATACTGGTTTTTAACAAAGATAGCAATTGCATTTTTACTATATTTAACCACTCAATTGATTCTATGAATTTTTCAGACAGAAGTAACACCACGCGCTGGATCTTGATACTCGCTTCTTTCCTAATCACTGTGTTGATTTTGTGGAATACCTATACCTTTTTCCAAATATTCAAAAACGAAGAACGTAACAAAATGGAACTTTGGGCAACTGCTCAAAAAACATTGCAAAATGCCAGTGACAACACTGACGTGGATTTACCGTTGCAGATTATTACCAATAACAGTACGATTCCAAATATTTTAACCGATGCAAACGACAGCATCTTGGGTGCCAGTAACATTGATGATGAGATAATCAGTAATCCTCAAAAAATCAGATGGCTGCTAAACACTTATAAGAACTCCAATAACAAGATTGCAATTGAATACGACAAAGGGAAGTTCAGGTATTTGTATTATGCCAATTCTCCTTTGTTGACTAAATTGAAATACTATCCGATTGCTTTGCTACTCATCATTTTGCTTTTTGGCGGACTAGTTTACAATTATTACAAGGCGAGCAAAGTCTCTACCGAAAATAAACTTTGGGCTGGTATGGCCAAAGAAACAGCTCATCAAATAGGAACACCATTGTCTTCCTTAATCGGATGGTTGGAAATCATGAAAGCCGATAATATTGATCCGGTAATGATAGCAGAAATAGAAAAAGATATTGATCGTTTGCAGAATATCACCGACAGGTTTTCTAAAATCGGATCAGAACCCATATTGGAAAGCAGAGACTTAGTGGACGAAACCAGAGAATCGTTTCACTACCTGCAATCTCGATTTGCCGGTCAAGTTGAATTCACTTTCAAAGCACCGGATTATAAAATTCCGATAAAGATGAACCATACGCTACACGGCTGGACGATTGAAAATCTTGTAAAAAATGCCATTGATGCCATGAAAGGTCGTGGGAACATTGACATTCAAATCGAAGATGACGGAAAAGTTGCTAAAATTAAAGTCAGAGATAACGGAAAAGGAATCCCTAAAAACCAATTCCGTACGATTTTTGAACCCGGTTTTACCACTAAGAAAAGAGGTTGGGGATTGGGTCTTTCGCTAACCAAACGAATTGTTGAAGAATATCATAAAGGAAAAATCCGGGTGTTACATTCAGATATTGGAAAAGGCACCACATTTCAAATAAGTTTCAAAAGATGAATTTAAGTTATTGGGAATTAAAAAATTGGTTTACTAATGTCGATTACACTATTGTTGGCAGTGGTATTGTTGGATTACATACCGCAATTGCACTGAAGGAAAGATTTCCGCAATCCAAAGTTTTAGTATTGGAAAAGGGAATTTTACCAGAAGGCGCCAGTACAAAAAACGCTGGTTTTGCCTGCTTCGGAAGTTTATCTGAAATTATTGACGATTTAAAATCCCATACTGAAGAAGAAGTCATCGAATTGGTAAAAAAACGTTGGTCCGGCCTGCAATTGCTACGCAAAAACTTAGGTGATGATGCTATCGATTTGAAACCACATGGCGGTTACGAATTGTTCTTAGAAAACGACGACAGTACATACAATGAATGTTTACAGAAATTACCATTCATTAATGATATTTTACGACCGTTGTTTAAAAGCGATGTGTTTGAAAAGAATATTGACCGCTTCGGATTCAAAAACATTAAAGAATACACTATTTTCAATCCGTTTGAATCACAAATTGACACCGGAAACATGATGCAGGCTTTATTAAAAAAAGCACAAATACATGGTGTACAGATTTTAAATCAGCAACATGTAAACGGATTTACCGATTTGGGAACTGAAGTAGAAATCCAGGTCAATGATTTCAGTTTTAAAACAAAAAAGCTATTGTTTGCCACCAATGGTTTTGCCGGACAATTGACACAAGGTGAAGTGAAACCCGCAAGAGCACAGGTTTTGATTACCAATCCTATACCGAATTTAGACATCAAAGGAACATTTCATTTGGATAAAGGGTATTACTATTTCCGGAATATCAATGACCGCATCTTGTTTGGTGGTGGCAGAAATCTGGATTTTGAAGGTGAAACTACCACAAGCTTGGACCAAACAGAATTAATACAAAACAAATTGGAGGAATTATTAAAAACTGTAATTTTGCCCTCCACCGAATTTACCGTGGCACACCGATGGAGCGGTATCATGGGCGTAGGCGCTCATAAAAAACCTATAGTAAAACCACTTTCAGAAAATGTATTTTGTGGTGTTCGTATGGGCGGAATGGGAGTTGCCATCGGTAGTTTAATCGGACAAGAATTAGCAGATTTAGTATAAAGTAATGGCAGCAAAAAAAACAACCAAATCCAACTCAAAACCAAAACCAAAAACTAAAACACCTCCAACCACTTTTTGGGGTAAGGTGAAACGCTTTATTTACAAGACGTTTATTTGGTTCAATATCATTTCTTTAGGTTTGGTGCTGTTGTTCAAATTTGTACCGGTTCCTTTTACTCCGTTAATGATTACCCGTGCCATAGAACATAAATTGGATGGTAAAGAAATGGTTTGCAGCCACGATTGGGTTCCTTTGGAGGACATTTCCATGAATTTACAAAAAGCGGTGGTGGCCAGTGAAGACGGTATGTTTTTAAAACACAGTGGTTTTGATTTTGGCGCCATGAACAAAGCGATGAGAGGAAACATGAAAGGAAAAAAATTGAAAGGCGGAAGTACAATATCTCAACAAACTGCTAAAAATGTCTTTTTATGGCAAGGCCGAAGTTATATTCGTAAAGCTTTTGAAGCTTATTTTACTGTTCTTATCGAATTAATTTGGGGTAAAGAACGAATCATGGAAGTTTACTTAAACAGTATTGAAATGGGAGACGGCGTTTATGGTGCAGAAGCTGCCAGTAAGCATTGGTTCCACAAAAGTGCTGATAATCTAACCAAATACGAAGCAGCTTCCATTGCGGCTATTTTACCCAATCCGAGAAAATATAAAGCCATCAATTCTTCATCCTATGTGGAACGTCGTAAAAACAAAACTCTTCGGGTTATGCGCCACGTTGGCAAACTGAATTATTAATACTTTTTAGCTAAAACTAAAACCGACTGATTTTTGGCCAAGTTTTTGATAATGAATTAATAAGTTAAACCTCGTTAATTCTATATCTATGCGTATTCCATTTTTATTCGTGACAATGGCCATAATCGCCATTTCGTGTCAAGACAAAGCTGAAAGTTATGATGAAGCTGTTATGGTTTCTGAAGTGAATCTTATGAAACCCGAAGCTAAAGACAGAAACTACGAAGCGGCTGCCGATTATGAAGTTGCAGTAGATTCTGCTGCCGTTGCTGTGGACGCCTCTCCACAAAAAGCATCAGTCAAAATCATCAAAACGGCCAACTTGAGTTTTGAATCTTCTGATTTGAATGCCTCTTACGAAAGTCTGCAAAAAGGCATCACAAAATACAAAGCCATTGTTCAAAATGACGAATCAGGCAAAAATGATGCTTCGGTATATCGCAATTTAACCATTCGCATTCCGAATCAACATTTTGATGCATTTATTGCTGATATCAGCAAAGGCGTTACCCATTTTGACCGAAAAGAAATTTCGCAACAAGATGTCACAGAAGAATACATTGATGTAGAATCCAGAATGAAATCCAAAAAGAAACTGGAAGAACGTTATCTGCAATTGCTTTCCAAAGCCAATAAAGTTTCGGAAATGCTTGAAATAGAGAAAAAATTAGCGGAAATCCGTGAAGAAGTCGAAGCAAAAGAAGGTCAGTTGAAATACATGCAAAACCGTGTTTCGATGAGCACCATCCAAATCGAAATGTATACCAATAATGCCTCAGAAAGCGGAGCAACCGTTTCATACGGAAGCAAAATCTGGAATTCCATTAAAGAAGGTTTCAATGGTTTATCCAATTTTATGTTAAGTATCATCAGTAATTGGCCCTTTATTCTTATTTTCGTAGGACTGTTTGTGTTCATTAAACGAAGATTCTTCAAGAAAAAAGAATAGTTATGTTAGCTTCAATCAAGAAAAGATATGTACTTCCTGTAATTGCAGGTGGATTTTTATTTGTGGGTGTTAGTTTCAAGGAAGATTTTTTTGAAATAGCCAAGCAAATAGAAATCTTTACGACCCTTTTTAAAACGGTCAACATGAATTATGTGGATCAAACCAATCCGGCAGATTTGATGGATAAAGCCATTAAAAGCATGTTAAACGATTTAGATCCTTATACAGTGTATTTTAATGAAGGTGATGTGGCCCGTTTTAAAATCAACAGTACTGGTGAATATACCGGAATTGGTGCGATGATTGCTCGTAAAGACGGAAAGCTAATCCTTCGTGAAATCTATAAAAATTACCCTGCGGATAAAGCCGGGCTTAAAGCCGGAGATGAAATTATCCAAATTGGAGATGTGCTTTTAACTGATTTCAAGGAAGATGCCTCACAACTCTTAAAAGGAAGCCGTAACACAAAAATCGAGATTAAATACAAACGCAACAACGAAACCAAACAAACACAGCTTATTCTGGATGAAGTTGATATCAAGGCTGTACCCTATTTTGGAAAAGTTGATGATAAAACGGGATATATTGTACTCACACAGTTCAATGCAAAAGCATCTTCAGAAACCAAAGATGCATTGGAGAAACTAAAAGATCAGGGAGCTACTCAGATTATTTTGGATTTGCGTGGCAATCCCGGAGGATTATTGGGAGAAGCCGTCAATATTTGCAGTTTATTTGTACCTAATGGTGAAGTGATTGTTACAACAAAATCGAAAATTCAAAAACACAACAATACTTACAAAACCAATCGGAACCCTGTTGATACAACTATTCCATTAGCTATTTTAGTCGATGGAAAAAGTGCTTCCGCAAGCGAAATTGTTGCCGGTGCTTTACAAGATTTAGATCGTGCGGTTGTAATTGGCACGCGAAGCTTCGGAAAAGGTTTGGTACAACGTCCACTGGAATTAACTTACGGTACGCAGTTAAAAGTAACCATTTCAAGATATTATACGCCTTCCGGAAGATGTATTCAGGCTTTGAATTATGCAAAAAAAGATGCTAACGGCAAAGCAATTAAAACCGATGCAAAAAATTACAATGCCTTCAAAACCCGTGGCGGACGAACTGTTTATGATGGCGGTGGAATTCAGCCCGATATAGAGTTAGAGGAAAGCAAGAAAAGCGCTATAACAGATGCGCTATCAAAAAACGATGCTGTTTTTGATTTTGCCACACAATGGGTGAATAAAAATTCGGCATACAGAGAATTATCTGATGCTGATTTCACGCAATTTAAAGCCTATTTAAAAGCCAAAAACTTCAGTTTTGACACCAAGACCGAACAGTTACTGAAAGAAACCTTAGAACAAGCCAAAAAAGACAAATTGGACGGCACTATAAAACCACAATACGATCAATTGATGGCTGCCATTCAAAAAGCAGAAGAATCAGAATTGGATCAAAACAAAACAGAGATTTTAAATCAGCTTCGGGACGAATTGATTTTAAGATACCAATACAAAGAAGGTTTATACCAATATTACCTGAAAAGCAATTCCGAAATAAAAAAAGCGACACAATTATTAAACAATGCCGCTGACTACAATAAAATACTGAAAAAGCAATAGTTAAACTATTGCTTTTTCATTTCTATATGCGGAATATCATCTTCCAAATACATTTCTGAGGTTTGAACAAAACCATGGCTTTCATAAAACTTCTGCAGGTACTGTTGTGCGGAAATCGTGATTTTAGTTTGATTATACTCTTTGTCAATAGCAGCTATAGCCAC